>CANRFI010000014.1 GCA_947629855.1 uncultured Clostridia bacterium | reverse complement strand
AATAAAATAGAATTATATATATTAGAATTACCAAAATTCAAAATAAATGATTATAGAGATATAACTAAAAAAGAAGCTTGGATGTATTATTTATGTGGAGAATCTAGTATATTGTTATATAATATATTTCAAAATTGTAGAAAAATACAAAAACTAAATAATTTATTAGAAGAATTTTGGAATAATGAGGTAATGGAATAAAAAAGACTGCTGAAAATATATTTAATCAACAATCTTTATTATATAATTTTTAAATTAATGTCCATTAGATAAAATTGGTTTTAAAGTTACCTTTATTATAGTACCTTCTGGAACCTGTTCATTTGGTGAATAATCTTGAGAAATAACATTACCAGAACCTTCAACACTAATATTTAAGTTTTTAGATTTTAAGATGCTAGCTGCTTGGGAAGAATTCATACCTTTTAAATCTGGAACAGATACAGAAGTTGAAGTTGTATTTCCTTGACCATAAAGGACTACAATAGATCCTTTTGGAAGAGAATTTCCTGGCTTTGGATTTTGATCTTGGACAAGCAATGTGTTTGAATCTCCATTAATATAGGATTTTGTATTAAATCCTGTAGATTGTAATATTTTTTCAGCTTCTGCAACAGTTTTATTTCTAATATCAGGAACAATTATACTATTTGCAGGATTAGTATTACTAGAAGAATCTTGATCAGATGGTACTCCTAAATAAGGTAAAACCTCAGATAATATTTGAGAAACAACAGGACCTGCAATAGTTCCACCTTGATGTCCATTTTTTCCTTGCGGATTATATAATGTAACAAGGATAACGATTCCGAGTATCTTCTACTGGAGAAATAGCTATATAAGATGCAACATATCCATCTTCCTCTCTTCCAACAGGAGGTTCAGATGTACCGGTTTTTCCACCTATTGAATATCCGAGACACAGCTCCATTTCTTCCTGTACCATTTGTTGTAACAGATTCCATCATACTTTTAACTTGTTCAGATGTTTGTGATGATATTACTTGTCTAACTTGTGTAACAGGAACTTCTGTAACAGTAGAGGTATCAGTGTTTGTAATTTCCTTTACAATACGAGGTTTCATAAGAATACCATCATTTGCAATACACGATACAGCAGTAATTAATTGAAGAGGTGTAATATTAATTCTTTGTCCAAATGACATAGTTGCGAGTTCAACTGCTCCAACATTATCTAAATCGTGGAAAAGCCCAGATTGTTCTCCATAAAGCCCAGAGTTAGTAGAATTAAATAATCCAAAAGCATTATAATACTTATATAATGTTGGAGCACCAATTCGTTGACCCAACTGTATAAATGCAGGATTACAAGAATTCATTAAAGCTTTTCTTAAGGTTTGGTAACCGTGGCCTGTATTGCTTGAACACCTAATTGTCCTATCTGCAACTGTCTCATAAGATTTACAATAAAAATCATTTTCCTTATCTGTTGGAGTTATATTTTCTTCTAATGCAACTGATGCAGTAATGAGTTTAAAAGTAGATCCAGGTTCATAAGTTTCAGCTACTGATTTATTAGTCCACATTTTATATAATGCTTCACCCTTTTGCTCTAATGTAAGAGAATCATAAGTTTTTGCTAAAGTTTCATTTGGGGTATAAGGTGTATTTAAATCATAATCTGGATATGATGCCATAGCAAGAATATCTCCAGTTTTAGGATTCATTGCAATTACATTTCCGCCTCTTAAACAGTTATTATTTTCTACAGCTTGTTTTAAATATTTTTCTACAGTTGTTTGTATGTTTAAATCAATAGTAAGAGTTAAATCACTTCCATTTTCAGCAGAAATATAAGTCTTTTCACTATTTGGAATTTCCTGTTGGTTACTACCTTTTGAACTAACAATTTTGCCAGGAGTACCAGTTAAAATAGATTCCCAAGTTGCTTCAATACCGCTTAAACCTTGGTTATCATTTCCACAAAAACCAATAACACTTGATGCAACATTGCCATAAGGATAATATCTTTTGGTATCTTCATCAATATTTATTCCAACTGTGATTTCGTTTTCTTGCATCCATTCTTTTAATTTATCAACTTTTTCTTGTTCTACCTTTTTAACAATAGTTTCTACTTGTGAAGTGCTATTTACTTTTTTTAATATTTCTTCATAATCTAATTCAAAAATTTCAGATAGGCCTTTTGCTATTTTTTCTTTGTAATCTTTAGTATCAACATCTGTATCTTTTACAATTTTAGTAGGATTAATAGTTATTGTATCTACCTGTGCACTAATAGCAATTGCTTTACCAGTTGAATCATAAATATTACCACGTTTTGGACTAATAATTTGATTAATTGTTTGTTGTTGGTAAGCTTGTTCTTTCAAAAAATTACCTTGTACAAATTGAATAAATCCAATCCTAATAATTAAAGCGATAAATATAATGCTAATAAAAATCATTAAAACCTTTAATTTAGTAATATGTATTAAATTTTTTGACTGAATAGATTTTTTCATCTTTACAATTTTATTATTTTTCATATTCAACCTCTTTTGTTATCATTTTGTAAGTATATTGTATATTAAAAATATTTAAAAATCAATAAAAGTTGAAAAATTAAAGAAATTGTTATATATTAATATTATAATACTTAAAATAAATACTGGAATGAGAAGAAAATAGGTGGATAATATTTTACAAGAAACTAAATTTATAATGAATAAATATCATATTAAGGCAAATAAATCATTAGGACAAAATTTTTTAATAAGTGAAGATGTAGTAAATAAAATACTAGATTGTAGTGAAATAACAAAAGAAGACTTAGTAATTGAAATTGGTCCAGGATTAGGAACTTTAACAAAATATTTATTAGAAAAAGCCGGAAAAGTAATTTGTATTGAATTAGACAGAAAAATGATAAAGATTTTATTAGAAAGGTTTTATTTATATAAAAACTTTGACCTTTTAAATCAAGATGTATTGCAAGTAGACCTAAAAAAATTAATAGAATATGAAAAAAAGAATAATCCTATAAAAAAAGTCAAGGTAGTTGCAAATTTGCCATATTATATAACAACACCAATTATTATGAAATTATTAGAAGAAGAATTAGAACTAGAAAGCATAACTGTTATGGTGCAAAAAGAAGTAGCCAATAGGTTAATTGCCATACCTGGAGATAAAGAAACAGGAGCAATTACTTATAGTGTATATTATTATGCAGAAGCTGAAGGAGTTGTAGATGTACCTAATAATTCTTTTATACCAGAACCAGAAGTAACATCAAAAGTCATAAAACTTAAAATAAGAAAAAAGCCACCTGTAAAAGTAGAAAAAAAAGAAATATTATTTCGAATTATAAAATGTGCATTTATGCAAAGAAGAAAAACTTTACTGAATGCATTAGTAAATGCAAAGATATTTGAAAGTAAGGAGACGGGAGAAGAAATTTTACGAAAATTAAATCTTAATTTAACAGTAAGACCAGAAAATTTGAGTTTGCAAGATTATGCAAATATAACCAAATTAACTTTTCCATCAAAATAATAAAAAACTATTTCCAAGAACATATTTTTATGCTATAATTAAATAGAAGTATAAAATAGGGAGATTGTGATGAATCAGATTTTAGTGACAAAAAAACTATATATTACACCAGAACTGAAAAGAAAAAAGAAAATATATAAATTTGAATTTTTCTTATCAGTTTTTGTATTGTGTGTTTTAGTTTCTGCCTATATTTATGCAGAATATGATAGAAATAAAAGTGAAGAAGTATCTCACGAAATTTTAGAAAACTTAAATATTCCAGAAGAAGATACAACAGTTGCAGATAATGATGTTTTAGTTGTAGTATTAGATGATGAGCCAATTCAAGAAGGTAATGCACACGAAGAGGAGGTAGAAAATACACCTCAAAATGCACCAATAGTAGTTAATAGAGATGTACGAAAAACAAATACTGGATATAAATACACAACTGTTGCAACAATAAATATACCAAAACTTAATATTAAATATCCAATTTTAGACGGTCAAACACATTCAGCAGAAGAAACAGAGTCATTATTAAAAATATCACTAACAAAATTTTGGGGTCCACAACCAAATGAAGTTGGAAACTTCTGTATAGTAGGACATAATTATAGAAATACCAAATTTTTTAGTAAATTATCAACATTAGAAATTGGAGATACAATTGATATTACAGATTTATCAGGAAAAACAATAAAATATATGGTTTATAACCAATATGTTGTAGAGCCAACAGATGTTAGTTGTACATCACAATTAACAAATGGAAAAAGAGAAATTACTTTAATTACTTGCACATTAGATAGTAAACACAGAACAATTATAAAAGCAAGAGAAACAAATTAGAAAATTTTAATTTCTAATAAAATATATAAACAAGAAATGAAAAGCCACATATAATATAGAAATCAAAAAATTGAGGAGGATATTATCTGTGGCTAAAATTATAGTATTTAATAATGATACAGACCGTATGGAAGTATATTATAAAGGTGAAAATGATGCAATGCCGTATAATACAAATTCTACTCTAAAGGTAAGAGAATTTAGAGGATCAAGTAAAAGTAATATATTATGGACAACAAAAAGATGTATGCAAAGTTGGAATAGTCAAAGATATATTTTTGGATCTGGTATACCTGTAGGATTTGCCTTTAAAAGACCTTATGAAGGTGGACACGGAAATCAAAGTCAGCATTATGCTGGTGTTGCATTCGATGTGGGTCAAACATTAACTCGGAGAAAGAAGAATGGCATTATTTAATAGTGCAAAAAATTCTGGAGTATGGAGTTATGTTGAACCTATTTTACTTACTCCTACCTGGGTGCATTTTGATAAACGTTTTGGAACACCTAGCTGTTCAACAGGAGGATTTCCACAATTAAAAAGAGGAAGTGTAAGTAATTATGTATTAATTGCACAAGATGATTTAAATACATTAGGGTTTAAGACTGGTGGATTAGATGGAATTTTTGGTATAGGAACTCAAAATGCAGTAATTAGTTATCAAAAATCGAGAGGTTTGGTTGCAGATGGAATTGTAGGGTGCAATACTTGGAGGTCATTACAAGAAGCGGTAGTGGGAACAGGCCCAACAAATACGACTATAAATTGAATATAATAAAAAATGCCTAATTGGAAAACCAATTAGGCTCTTTTACTATTTTTTGTTTCTTGAACTCGAATTAATTCATTTGCAAGTAAGGATATTATCATTTTATTATAATCATTTAGTTTTAGGTAATTTTCTAAAAATTTATCGTCTGTAATATTATCTAAAATAGTTTTATCATTATTAATTATATCAGAAAACAGAAAATTAGAATCTATTTGCAAAGTCTTACAAACATTAGTAATAGTAGTAGCACTTCCAAAAGCAATGCCTCTTTCTAATTGACTAATATATCTAGGAGACAGTGATAATTTTTCTGCCAATTCTTCTTGTGTATAGTTTGCTTTTGCTCTAGCAAGTTTAATTTTCTTACCAATACTTTTCCTTAAAACTTTTTCTTTATCTTTCAAAAGGATCCCTCCTTACATCATATAAAAAGTATAGCAATATGAAAACAAAAAAAGAACGAACTATTAATAAGAAAAAAGGATTTAAATAACATTAATAGTTCCACCAACAATAGTATTTTATTATTAATTATAATAGTTATAAATTCTAAATAATAATTTTGCAAAAAAAATAAAAAAAATTAAAAAAACACTTGCAAAATACAAAAAGTTGTATTAAAATTTAATTGAAGTGGAGAGAAGTGGTTCAAAGTGGTGAAAAGTGAAAAAGAGGTGAAGTTTATTGCTAATTGGTGAATACGAGCATTCCATTGATGCAAAAGGTAGATTAATAATGCCTGCAAAATTGAGAATAGATATGGGAGAAAAATTCATTGTAACAAAAGGGTTAGATGGATGTTTATTTGCGTTTTCACAAAATGAGTGGTTAAATTTCGAAACAAAATTAAAAACACTTCCACTTTCTGATAAGAATGCAAGAAACTTTGTAAGATTCTTTTTATCAGGAGCAACAGAATGTGAAATAGACAAGCAAGGAAGATTTTTATTACCAAACAATTTAAGAATTGCTGCAAGCCTAGACAAAGAAGCAGTAATTATACGGAGTAGGAACAAGACTAGAAATTTGGGATAAACAAACTTGGGAAAAATGTGATGAAAACATTTCAGCAGATGAAATAGCTGAAAATATGACAATGTTAGGTATATAACTTGCAAAAGTTTATATAAATGTACCAAAGAAGAAGATACAAAAGACAAATTTAAAAAATACAAAAGATAAATTTACAAAAGATAATAATACAAAAGAAGCTTGTACATAAGAATATCACACAAAAGAAATAAAAAACTACATTAGAATACTAAAAAACGAAAGATGGTTTCAACCTAAGATGTTTGAAATACCAAAAGATGAAACAAAGAAAATTTTCAGCTGGTAGTTTTATAAATTACCAGCTGATTTTAAATAATACAAAAAATAGAGGTGCAAAATTGGAATTTAAACATAAACCAGTTATGTTAGAACAATGCATAGAAGGATTAAAAATAAAACCAAATGGTATTTATGTGGATGGTACTTTAGGTGGAGCAGGACATAGTATAGAGATTGCAAGAAAACTATCAAAAGCAGGAATGTTAATAGGTATTGATAGAGATGAAGAAGCAATTAAAGCAGCAAAAAATAAATTAAAAGAATTTTCTAATGTAAAATATATATATGGAAATCATGATGATATTAAAAATATATTACAGCAATTAAATATTAATAAAGTAGATGGAATTTTATTAGATTTAGGAGTTTCATCTTATCAACTAGACGAAAAAAATAGAGGCTTTAGTTATTTAGGTGAAAATATTTTAGATATGAGGATGGACAAGAATCAAGGCTTAACTGCTAAAGATGTTGTGAATAATTATGATGAAAAAAATCTGGCAAAAATTATTTATGAATATGGAGAAGAAAAATTTTCTAGGCAAATTGCAAGAAATATTTGCATAAAAAGGAAAGAACACAAAATAGAAACAACAAAACAATTAGTAGATATAATAGAAGAATCTATACCTAAATCAAAACAAAAAGATGGGCATCCTGCTAAAAGAACATTCCAAGCTATTAGGATAGAAGTAAATAATGAAATAAAACCATTATACCATACTATAGAAGATTGTATAAGTGTTCTTGCAAATAAAGGTAGACTTTGCGTTATAGCATTTCATTCATTAGAAGATAGAGCAGTAAAAAATGCATTTATAGAAGCAAAGGGTAAATGTACTTGCCCAGTGGATTTACCATATTGTGTATGTGGTGCAAAGTCACTTGGAAAAATTATTACAAAAAGACCAATAATAGCAGAAGATAAAGAATTAAAGGAAAATTCTAGAAGTAAAAGTGCTAAACTAAGAATATTTGAAAAAGCGGAATTTGAATAAAACTAGCATTAATTTTGAAAAGGAGGTGAATAACTTATGGCAAAAAGTAGATATGAATATGGAACAAACCCACGAAAATTGCAGCCTGATGTAAAAAGAAAACAACAACCAAAGAAAAAATTAAAAGTAGTAGAAGACCTACCACAACAAAAAGTAAAAATATCAAAAGCTGAACAAAAAAAGCAAATGAAGTCAATATTAATTGTACTAGGAATATTTATACTATTATTTGCAATAAGTTATAGAAACTCTGAAATTAATGAAAAGTTTAATCAAGTACAAACGTTAAAAAAGGAATTATCTGCTATTCAAAAAGAAAATGAGCAATCAAAAGTAAATATAGAAAATAACTTAAATTTAAGTGTAATAAAAAAACAAGCAAAAGAAAAATTAGGTATGCAGGAATTAACAAATAAGCAAACAGTATATATAACTTTACCAAAAAAAGACTATGTTGAGTCCGCAACAGAAGATATCATTGAAAAAGAAGAAAAAAATTGGTTTCAAAAATTAATAGATCAGATTTTTAATAAATAAAAAAATCAATAGTAATAAACAAAGAACTTCCTAATAAAATTGATTAGGAGGTTCTTTTATGGTTGGAATGAAACTTTCAAGTAAGAAAAAACTAAGAAATATTCTTTTTATATCTTTTTTAATTATTATAGGCTTAATTGTGAGAATTGGTTGCATACAGTTTTTACAAGGCGAAGAATTAGCAAGTATGGCATATCAACAACAAACTTTAGATAGAAAAATCAATCCTAAAAGAGGAGTTATTTATGATGCGACTGGGAAAAATATATTAGCAGTAAGTAGCACAGTAGAAACTGTAAGCGTAAATCCTGGAAATATTGCTAAAGAAAATAAGGAAAAAGTTGCAAAAATTTTATCTGATATATTTGAATTAGACTATGATAAAACTTTAAAAAAAATCACAAAAAGAAGTTCTATTGAAACAATAGCTAAAAAAGTTGATAAAGAAAAGACAGACAGGCTAAGGGTTTGGATGGAAGAAAATGATATTACTGAAGGTATTAACATTGATGAAGATACAAAAAGATATTATCCATATAGTACAGTAGCATCTCAAATTATTGGATTTTGTGGAAGTGATAATCAAGGATTAGACGGAATTGAGGCTAAATATGATGAAGAACTAAAAGGATCACAAGGTTATATAAAACGTCATACAGATGCAAAAGGGGGAGAAATAGGAGAAGAAGGAGAAAATTATGTATCTGCAATTGATGGGAATGATTTAGTTTTAACAATTGATTTAAGTATACAATCAATTGTTGAAAAATATTTAGAAGAAGCCTGTATTGATAATGTGTGTACAGATGGTGGAAATGTTGTAGTTATGAATCCTCAAAATGGTGATATTTTAGCAATGGCTACATATCCAAACTATGATTTAAATAATCCATATGAAGCATATACAGATGAATTAAAAGGAATTTGGGAAAATATGGAGCAATCTGATAAAACCAAAAGTCTTCAAGCAGTATGGAGAAATAAAGCAATTGCAGACACGTATGAACCAGGATCTGTTTTTAAGTTAATAACAACATCAGCAGCATTAGAAGAAGGAGTTGTTACTGATATAGATAAACAAGGAGAATTTTGTTGCACTGGTTCTATTGAAGTTGCAGGTGTAAGGATTAAATGTTGGAGATATTATAGACCACACGGTTCAGAAAGTTTAAGAATGGCATTAATGAATTCTTGTAACCCTGTTTTTATTGGATTAGGACAAAAACTTGGAGTAAAAACTTATTATTCTTATTTAAATAAGTTTAGACTACTAAATAAAACTGGAATTGACCTTCCAGGAGAAGCAAATAGTATTTTCTTATCAGAAGATAAAGCAGGACCAGTAGAACTTGCAACAATTAGTTTTGGACAGAGATTTGAAATTACACCAATTCAATTAGCTACTGCAGTATCTAGCATTGCAAATGGTGGAACAAGTATTACACCTAGAATTGTAAAACAAATAATTAATAGTGAGACGAAAGAAACAACAGATGTTCCCGTTAAGAAAAATGGAACAGTTATTTCTAAAGAAACATCAGAAAAAGTTTTAAGTATGATGGAAACTGTTGTATCAGAGGGAACTGGAAAAAATGCTAAAGTAGCAGGATATAGAATTGGAGGCAAGACAGGAACTTCTGAAGATGGTGTAAATACTAATAAATATGTTACATCATTTTGCCGGAGTGGCACCAATTGAAAATCCACAAGTTGTAGTTTTAGTAACTTTATATAATCCAACACGGAGAAGGAGGACACCAAGGAGGTGGTGTTGCAGCACCAGTAGGTGGGCAAATCTTTAGTGAGATTTTACCATATTTAGAAGTAAATCAAGGAAACAAAGATGAATTAGAAGAAGTAGTAGAAATAGAAACACCTGATTTAATAAATAAAAGTATAAAAGAAGCAAAAAAAATAGCAAAGGAGCAAAATATAGAATTGATAATTGAAAATTTAAATGAAGGTGATGAAATCAATGAAGAAAAAACAATTATAAATGAACAAACTCCAAAGCCAGGAATTACAATAAAAACAGGTAGCAAAGTATATGTAAAATATTAATTTATTTATAATAGCATTTATTTGATAAATTATGTAAAATATGGTATAATTAAGGGAGGTAGCATAAAAATGCTATACTAAATATTACAAAAGGAGAAAGACATGAAGAAGTATGACAACCGGAGTAGAAAAAATTTAATTTGGCAGACAGTAGTTATTATTTTAATTACAATTGTAGTAAATGTAACAGCAACCCCAATTGTAAATGTAAAATCTGCTAATATTAAATCCACTGACACTTTGCCTTCAAAAACAACTGTAACTGAAGCAAAAAAAGTTGTTACAAGCAAAGAAAAGAAAAAACCAACAAAAACGAAGTCAGAAAACGAAACTGAAGTTGAAACAGAGACAGAGATTGAAACAGAAACAGAAACGGAAACGGAAACAGAAACAGAGCTTCAAATGGAATATATGGGTGAATTTACGATTACAGCATATTGTGCTTGTACAACTTGTTGTGGGTATAATGCTCAAGGGATTACTGCAACAGGAACATATGTGCAAGCAGGTCATACTGTAGCAGTAGATCCAGATGTTATTCCGCTTGGAAGTAAGATATACATAGATGGAAATGTATATGTTGCTGAAGACACCGGAGTATATGGTAATACAATTGACCTTTATATGGATTCACATGACGAAGCATTAAATTGGGGGATTCAATACTTAGATGTATATCTAGTGCTAGATTAAATTAAGCAAGGAGAAAGCAATGCAATCTCCTTGCTTTCTCCTTTTTAAGAGGTTTTAAAATATTTAATAATATGATATAATAAAAATAGCAGTAAAAAATAAGAAGAAATGGAATTTAAATAATGGAAGTTTTAGATGAAATAAAAGAACCACTAAAAAATGTATCTACAAATCAAGAAAAACGAGAAGAAAATAAAATAAAAAATTTCTTTAAACATAATTTGTTGTTTTTAATTGGAATAATTTTATTAGTTTATAAAGGAATATTATTAAACTATCTTTTAGAAATAGAAGTAAATATAAATACATTTTTTTATATTGTAATTGCATCATTGCTGATTATGTGTCCAATAATAAATCATAAAAATAGATTCGCTTTGTCTTATTTAAACATTATTTATGCAATTATAACATTACTTATATATGCTAATTTTCTTTATTTTAGCTATTCTACAAATTTTTTATCTTGTTATCAAATAGAAAATTTGAAATATGCAAAAGAAATAGGAAGTGGGTTATTAACACTTATAAATATAAAAAATATTTTATTATTTTGGTTTGATAACATATTACTTTTTATAGTTAGTTTAATTATAAATAAAAAAATAAAAAGAACAGTTTATAAAAATAAAATATTAAAAACAGCCATAATTTTGATTATATTAGGATTAAACATTTTTATAGTGAATAAAAGCATTAATGGAATATATGATTTTAGAAAATATAACAAATCTTTAATTGTTCAAGATGCTTCAATCTATTATTATCATTATAAAGATGCAGAAGAATATATTGCCAGTTTATTTGTAAAAGAAAAAGTAGATGAAGAAAAGCTAAAAACCATTTATCATAAAAATCTAAATGATAAGAATGATAATGAAAACACAGCATATTTTGGAATTGCAAAAGAAAAAAATGTAATTATATTGCAATTAGAAAGTTTAAATGAATATGTAATAAATAAAAAAGTAAATGGAAAAGAAATAACACCAAATTTAAATAAATTTTTCAAAGAAAATATTTATTGCACTGATATGTATAATCAAGGACTTGGAACGACAGCTGATTCTGAATTTGAAATGGAAAATTCAATGTATCCATTAGAAAATGGATATATATTCCAAAAATATTATAATAATACTTGGTTAGATATTTACACTACTCTAAAAAAAGAAGGATATTATACATCTTTTATGCATCCAAATAGTAGCACTTTTTGGAACAGAGATGAAGTATATCATATGGGATACCATATTGATGAATATAATGATATTAATCAATTTCCTAATATTGAGATAGCAGGAGAATTTTATTCAGATGAAGGATTTTTTAAACAAGCAGTCAATAAAATGAATAAATACGAAGGGAATTTTTGCACTACTTTAGTTAGTGTTACAACACATATACCATTTTACCTAACAGGAGTTTCAAATATAGAAAATAAATTAACTATTACAAAAGAAGATGTAATATCATATGAAGACGAAACATTTCAAAATTATCTAATATCTTGTAATTTTGTAGACTATGCTTTTGGAGAATTAATAAAAGACTTAGAAGAAACAGGATTAATGGAAAAAAGTATATTCATTGTATATGGCGACCATGGTGCTGGACTTAATTGTATTGATGATATTGAAAAATTATATCAAGAAAATGGTATGGAGTATACTGAACTTGAAGATAGTACAAAGGAAGTTCATATTCCATTTGGAATAAAAATACCAAAAATAACCGAAAGTGATATTATAAATAGAGCTGTATCAAAAATTGATATAAAACCAACTATTTTAAATTTATTAGGACTAAAAGATAATTTTTCACTTGGTGAAAATATATTTTCAAATAAAGATTATTCTTTTATAAAAGGTTTAGGTTATGTAACAAGTAAATATTGTAATATTAATGGCAAATATTATGAACGAACTACTTTAAGAGAGATAGAAGAAATAAAAGAACTCCAAAATTTGAGACAAAAAATGGAAGACGAAATTTATTTGTCAGATAGTATTATAAAAAACAATCTTTTTATTGACAAATCCTTCTTTTTTTGATAAAACTATGTAAATAAAAAAAGAAGGAGAATTTAAATGAAACATTTAATTGATATTAAAGATTTATCAGTAGAAGAAATTGATGATTTAATAAAGGTAGCGAAGGATATCATTGCAAATAAAGAG
This sequence comes from uncultured Clostridia bacterium, assembly GCA_947629855.1. The sequence goes on along the minus strand of CANRFI010000014.1, from coordinate 11,378 downwards.
AAATATTCTCATAAATGTGATGGTAAGACAATAGCTACTTTATTTTTTGAGCCAAGTACAAGAACAAGACTTAGTTTTGAGGCTGCAATGATTGGATTAGGAGGACAAGTATTAGGCTTTTCAGAAGCATCATCTAGCTCTGTATCAAAAGGTGAGAGTGTAGCAGATACAACAAGAATAGTAGGAGGATATAGTGATATTATAGCAATGAGACACCCAAAAGAAGGAGCACCATTAGTTGCATCACTAAAATCAGTTGTACCAATTATCAATGCTGGAGATGGAGGACACAACCATCCAACACAAACATTAACAGATTTATTAACTATTCAATGTGAAAAAGGAAGATTAGATAATTTAACAATTGGACTTTGTGGTGACTTAAAATTTGGAAGAACAGTACATTCTTTAGTTACTGCAATGTCAAGATATAAAAACATTAAATTTATTTTAATATCACCAAAAGAATTAATAATGCCAGAATATATAAAAAGAGATGTATTAGAAAAAAACAACATAGAATATTGTGAAACAAATGATATAGAAAAATATATGGATAAATTAGATGTACTATATATGACAAGAGTACAAAAGGAAAGATTTTTTAATGAAGATGATTATGTAAGGCTAAAAGATTATTATATTCTAAATAAAGAAAAATTAAAAAATGCAAAAGAAGACTTATGTATAATGCATCCGCTACCAAGAGTAAATGAAATTTCAACAGATGTAGATGATGATAAAAGAGCATGTTATTTTAAACAAGCAGAATATGGAAAATATATCAGAATGGCCCTTATTTTAAAACTATTGGAAATTAAATAATAAAAAACAATATTTCAAATTATGTTTTATTAAACAAGGAAGGAAAGGAAATTAATATGAATATAGATAGTATTAAAAATGGAATTGTTATTGATCATATTAGTGCAAAAAAAGGAATGGAAATATATGAGGCATTAGATTTAACAAGTTTAGATTGTTCAGTTGCAATTATAACAAATGCAAAAAGCAAAAAAATGGGTAAAAAAGATATAATTAAAATTGATAAAGAAATTGATATCGATATAGATAAAATTGGATTTATTGAGCCAAATGCAACAATTAACATAGTAAAAAATGGTGAGTTAATAAAAAAATTTAAGATAGACTTACCAGAAACAATAGTAAATGTTGCAAAATGTCAAAATCCAAGATGTATTACCTCAGTTGAAAAAGATTTAGACCAAATCTTTATTTTAACTGATAAAGAAAAACAAGTTTATCGCTGTAAATATTGTGAAATGAGCCTAAAATAATTGAATAAAAATAAAATCTTCTAATAAGATATATTAGGAGATTTTTTTATAAAAAATCTATACAAAATGGTAATTTAGTTATATAATGTAGACAATATTAGATATAAAATTTATAAATTTGAAGGGATGGATAAAAATGAAATTAAAAGAAATGCTAGTTGGTATAGAAGGACTAAAGGTAAAAGGCGATTTAGAAATAGAAATAAAAGATATTGAAAATAATTCAGAAAAAGTAAAGAAAGATTATTTATTTATTGCAATTACAGGATTTAAAATAGATGGACATCAATTTGTAGGAAAAGCAATAGAGAATGGAGCAACAGCAGTTATGATACAAGAAGGATGTAATTTAAAAGAACTTAATATACCAGAAGGAATTACTATTATTATGGCAAAAGATACAAGAGTAGCAATGGCCATTTGTTCTTCTAATTTTTATGGAAATCCATCAAGAAAATTTAAATTAATTGGAGTAACAGGAACAAAAGGAAAAACAACAACAACTTTTATGATAAGAAAAATTTTAGAAAAAGCAGGGAAAAAAGTAGGCTTAATTGGTACAATTGCAACATATATAGGAGAAGAAAAATTAAAAGATAGTAGTATGACAACACCAGAAAGCTTAGAATTACAAAGACAATTCGCTAAAATGGTAGAAGCAGGAGTAGAAGTAGTTGTAATGGAGGTATCTTCACAAAGTTTAAAATTACACAGAGTAGATGGATGTGATTTTGATATTGTATTATTTACTAACTTCTCACAAGACCATATTAGTGAAAAAGAACATCCAAATATGGAGGACTATTTTAATTCAAAATTAAAATTATTCGAAATGTGTAAAACTGGAATTATAAATGCAGATGATTTACACGCTGCTAAAATACCTAGTTTATTTCCAGAGAGTAATATAACTACTTATGGAATTGATAATTTTGCAAATTTGTTAGCAAAAGATATAACAATTACAAATTCATATGCTGATTTTAAAGTAAAAATAACAGACAGAAATGAAAGAGTAAAGGTATGTATACCAGGAAGATTTAGTGTGTATAATTGTTTAGCAGCCATTTGTGTAGCACAAAAATTAGGAATAGATGCTGAAACTGTTAAAGAAGCACTATTAGAAGTAAGAGTTCCAGGAAGATCAGAAATGGTTGATAATAAAAAAGAATTACCAATTATGATAGATTATGCACATTCTCCAGAAAGTTTAGAAAGAATACTAAGAGCGGTAAAATCTTATACAAAAGGAAAATTAATTAGTGTATTTGGTTGTGGAGGAGATAGAGATAAATCTAAAAGACCAATAATGGGAGAAATATCAGGAACAATTGCAGACTACACATTTATCACATCAGATAATCCAAGAACAGAAAAACCAGAAGAAATAACAAAGCAAATTGAAGAAGGAATGAAAAGGACTAAAGGAAAATATACTGTAATTGTAAATAGAACAGATGCAATAAGAGAAGCAATAAAAATGGCTACTAAAAGAGATATTATTGTTATTGCAGGAAAAGGACATGAAACTTATCAAGATATTAATGGTGTAAAATATCCATATGATGAAAGAGTAATTATAAAAGAAATAATGGATGAACTACAATAAATAGATATAATACGAAAGCATAAGAAAGGTTTGGTACAATGAAAACAGAAATTACTATGTTAATTATAGCATTTATAACAACTGTTATATTAAGTTTTATAATTATACCAATATTGAAAAAATTAAAAGTAGGGCAAATAGAAAGAGATGATGGACCACAATCTCATTTAAAAAAGCAAGGAACACCAACAATGGGTGGAATTATTATGATAATTTCTATGATTATCATAATAACAGGAATTTATATATTTTTTAGCATACAAGGAAAAAATGAAACAGCAAACAGATTAATTCCAATGCTTATTTTAACAATAGGATTTGGTATTATAGGATTTATAGATGATTTTACAAAACTATTTTTTAAAAATACAAAAGGATTAAAACCAAGTTATAAAATGCTTGGATTACTAATCATATCTGTTTTTTATGTAATTTATTTAATTAATGGTTTGCATATAGGAACTGACACTTATATTCCAATTTTAAAAACATATTTAGAATTACCAATTTATTTATATATTCCGTTTGCTATTTTTGTTATTTTAGGAGCAACAAATAGTATAAATTTAACAGATGGAATTGATGGGCTTTCTTCTAGCATATCTGCTATTATTATTACTTGTTTAACAATTATAGGAATGGTATCTGGAATGCAAGAAATTTTAATATTTGGAAGCGTAGTAATTGGTGTAGTATTAGGATTTTTAATGTTTAATTTACACCCAGCAAAGGTATTTATGGGTGATACAGGGTCATTATTTTTAGGTGGTGTTATTTCAGCAATGGCCTTATATTTAAAAATGCCATTACTATTAATTGTAATTGCATTTATTCCAATACTAGAAACTATTTCAGTTATGATACAAGTACTATATTATAAAAAAACAGGAAAAAGATTTTTCAAAATGGCACCATTACATCATCATTTTGAATTATCTGGTTGGAAAGAAAATAAAATAGTAATTATATTTAGTTTAGTTACTTTAGCATTGTGTATTTTAGGATTAAAGATTGTTTAAGAAAGGAAAGATAAATTAAAATGGCAAAAAAGAAAAAAGAAAAGACATTTTCACGTTTTTTAAATAACCCAATTGATTTCACATTAGTAATTACTATATTATTATTACTTTCAATTGGTCTAGTTATGGTATTGTCAGCAAGTTCCCCTTCAGCTTTAGCAGAAAGTCGGCGATAGTTATTCATATTTTTCTAAGCAATTATTTTTTGCAGTTTTAGGAGTAATTGCTATGGCATTTATATCAAAAATTGACTATCGTTTTTATCAAAAATTTTTCAAACATGCTTGGATAATTGCTTTTATATTATTAATAATTGTATTAGTAGCAGGAAGAACAGTTAATGGTGCAAAAAGGTGGATTTATATTACAGAAACATTGTCTTTTCAGCCATCTGAAATTGTTAAGTTATTAATGATTATTTTCTATGCAGGAATTTTAACAGTCAATAGAGATAATTTAGGAAAATATGGAAAAGGCTTTTTATTCCATATTGTATTATTAGTTCCAATTATAGCAACACTATTATTAGAACCACATTTTAGTAGTTCGATTGTTATTATAGGAGTTTGCTCAATTATGATGATTGCAGCAGGTTGTAAATTTTGGCATTTTTTAGCAACAGGTTCAGTAGTACGGAATACCTGGACTTATAGCTTTAGTTATTTTTGAACCATATCGTTTACAAAGAATAATAACATTTTTAGACCCTTGGAAAGATAAACAAAATGAAGGATGGCAAGTTATACAGAGTTTATATGCAATAGGTTCACGGTGGATTATTTGGAGTAGGATTAGGAGCAAGTAAGCAAAAGTTTTTGTACATACCAGAACCACATAATGATTTTATCTTTTCAATCTTAGGAGAAGAACTTGGATTTATTGGTTGTGCTATTGTCTTAATTTTATTTGCTATATTTATATGGAGAGGAATACTTATCGCAATAAAAGCACCAGATATGTTTGGAAGTTTGCTAGCAGTAGGAATAACTGCATTAGTTGCAATTCAAGTAATAATAAATGTAGCAGTTGTAACATCATCTATGCCAGTAACAGGAATGCCATTACCATTTTTTAGCTATCGGAGGAACAGCATTATTTATTCTATTATGTGAAATGGGAATTTTACTAAATATATCTAGAGCAGGAGCGAAAACTTAGGTGTTTTGCAAACAAAGAAAAAAACACCCAAGGAGGTAAATATATGAAAGTAATTATAGCGGCAGCTGGAACAGCTGGACATATTAATCCAGGAATTGCAATTGCCAATAAAATAAAAAAAGAACAAAAAGATTCTAAAATTATTTTTATTGGAACTACAAGAGGACTAGAAAATGACTTAGTACCACGTGCTGGATATGAATTAAAAACTATAAATGCATATGGATTAAGCAAAAAAATTTCTATTGATACAATTAAAAAGCTATGCTTAACAATAAAAGGATATAAAGAAGCAGATAAAATAGTTAGAGAATTTAAGCCAGATATTGTAATAGGTACAGGTGGATATATATGTGGAGCAGTAATAACTGCAGCAAATAAATTAAATATTCCAACTATGCTTCACGAAAGTAATAGTTTTCCTGGGTTAGCAGTTAAGATGCTTGCAAAAAAAACAAATACAATTTTAGTATCTTTTGAAGATACAAAAAATAAAATTAAAAAAGCAAAAAATATAGTTTATACAGGAACTCCTGTAAAAGTAAAAAAACAAGTATATAATGAGCAAGAAAAAAGTGAAATTATAAAACGATTAGGGTTGAACCAATTAAAACCGATTGTTTTAGTATCAGGAGGAAGTCAAGGAGCCCAAAAAATTAATGAAGCAATTATTGAAATTATTAAAAATGGGCAAAATAAAAATTATCAAATGATATGGGCAACAGGTCCAAAGCAATTTGATATAATAAAAGAAGAATTAGAAAAAAATCAAATTAATATTAGAAACATTAATAATATGAAAATAGAACCATACATTTATAATATGGAAGAAGCTTTAAATATAGCAGATATGGCTATTGGAAGAGCTGGTGCAATGACAGTAACCGAAATAACAAACCTTGGAAAACCATCTATTTTGATTCCGCTTCCAAATGTTAGTCATAATCATCAATATTATAATGCAAAAGTTTTAGAGAATATAGGAGCAGCCAAAATAATATTAAATGATGAACTAACAGGAGAAAAACTAAACGAAACAATAGACAAAATAATATTAAATCCATCTGAAATGAAAAAAATGGGAGAAAATGCTTTAAAAATTTCTACTACAGATGCAGAAGATAAAATTTATAAAGAAATAGAAAAATTATTAAAATAGGGGTAATAAGATGCTAAAAAAAATACAAATTAACAAAGTAATATTAGTATTATTTTTAGTAGGTATAATTATAATTAGTGGAATAGGAGTTTTTTTTCTTATCTCATTGCATAATTTAGACCTACAATTACAAGCAGGACAAGCTTTAGATTTACAAAGTATGCAACAAAAAACAATTTGGGTATTAATAATTGCTGGAGTTTCTTTTACACTTGTAGGAATTTTAGTGGCATTATTTTTATCTCAATTTATTATTTATCCAATTAATAAATTAATAAAAAGTGCCGAAAAAATTACAGGAGAAGAATCAATAGAAAAATTAAAAAAAGGTAAAAAGGGAAAAGAAACAAAAGACTTAGAAAATGTTTTAGGTATTATGACGACAGAATTAAAAGAAAAATTAAGCGAAGTATCAACTCAAAAAAATCAAATTGAAACAATTTTACTTCATATGACAGATGGGATTATTGCATTTAATATGAAAGGACAAATAATTTTAATTAATCCAGCAGCTAAAAAATTCTTAAGTATTGGTCCAGAGGATAATACATTTGATGATATTTTCTCAAAATTCAAATTAAATATAAATATGGAAAAAATAATTTACTTAGAAAACTGGACATCAACTGAGCAAAGAATTCAAGTAGAAGACAAATATATGAATGTATTTTTTGCACCATTTAGGAATGAAACTGATAGACCAGACGGAGTTATTGCAGTAATACAAGATATTACAGAACATGTTAAATTAGACAATATGCAAAAAGAATTTGTTGCAGATGTATCACACGAATTAAAAACACCAATCACTTCTATTATGGGATATGCAGATACTCTATTAGAAGGTGAATATGACAAAGAAACACAAGAAAAGTTTTTAAATGTAATTGCAACAGAAGCAAGAAGGATGGCTAAATTAGTAACAGATTTATTAACATTATCTAGATATGATAATAAAAATAAAAATATACAAAAAGAGACTTTTGATTTAGGAGATTTGGTCAAGAAATGCCAAGATAAGTTGGCAATAGAAATTAAAAAGAAAAATCATAAAGTTGATTGTTTTGTAACAGCAGATGTTCCACCAGTATATGCTGATAAGTATGATATTGAAAGAGTAGTATTAAATATTCTAACAAATAGTATCAAATATACTAAAGATGGTGGAGAAATTAAAATTTACGTTGGATTTGTTTATAATGATGCATACATTAAAGTATTTGACAATGGTATTGGAATTCCAGAAGAGGATTTAAATAGAATTTTTGAAAGATTTTATAGAGTAGATAAAGCACGTACAAGAGAAATGGGAGGAACAGGACTTCGGACTTTCTATTGCAAAAGAAATTCTAGATAAAAATGGTGGAAGTATCGATATAAAAAGTGTTGTTGGACAAGGTACAGAGGTAGTAATTAGAATACCAACAAAACAATAAAAAAAGTAATTTTTCATTGATAAGTCAGAGAAAATAATGTATAATAATAGAAGCAAAAAGACAAAAGGAGAGATTAAAATTGAGTGAAAGAGCAAAAGAAATATTTGAATGGATATATTGCATTATAATTGCATTAGTACTTGCAATGTTATTTCGCTATTTTATTGGTACTCCAACAATTGTACAAATGAGATCAATGTATCCAACATTAATACAAGATGAAAGATTATGGCTAAATAGATGGACTAGAACAACACATACTTTACCACAAAGAGGTCAAATTATTACATTTGAAGAACCAGACCAAACATTATATAGAGAAAATGAAATTGATATAAATAATCCAATTGCTAAATATAATGAAAAAACAGCTTTTGGCTGGTTTATTAATAATTTTTTAGAAATTGGAAAAAGAAGTTATATAAAAAGAGTAATAGCAGTTCAAGGAGACTATGTTGAAATAAAAGAAGGAAAAGTGTATATAAATGGTGAAGAATTAGAAGAACCATATCTACAAGAAGGAGTTATAACAGAAGCTAAATATCCAGGATTTAATAAATTCACTGTTCCTGAAAATTGTGTATTTGCGATGGGAGATAATAGAACACAAAGTACAGATTGTAGAGAATTTGGATGTATTCCATTAGAAAAAATAGAAAGCACAGTAGCAATTAGAATATGGCCACTTAATAAATGGGGAAAAATAGATTGAGGTAATAAAATGTTTGAAAAAATAATTGGAAATACTCAAATAAAGCAAATATTAGCAAATTCACTAAAAAACAATAAATTGTCCCATAGCTATTTATTTCTAGGGATAGATGGTATAGGAAAAAAAACTTTTGCAAATGAACTTGCAAAAAAAATGCTAAATGAAGAAAGAGAAAATCATCCAGACTTAATTAATATCGAACCAGATGAAAACAGTATAAAAATAGAGCAAATTAGATGGTTACAAAAGAAAGCACAAGAAAAACCAATATTGTCTAATAAAAAAGTTTTTATTATAGACAAGGCAGAAACAATGACTTTAGAGGCACAAAATTGTTTATTAAAAACATTAGAAGAACCACCAGAATTTGTAACTATTATTTTAATTGGAACAAATGAAAGTGCATTTCTATCTACAATAAAATCTAGATGTATGATATTACGATTTCAACCAATTGAAGATGAGCAAATAAAAGAATATATGAAAATAAATTATCAAATGGACAATATAACACAACAATATTTGTCAATATGTCAAGGAAGTATAGGAAAAGCTATATATTTTAAAGATAAGCAAAATCAATATAATGAAATAATAAAAATAGTAGAAAATTTAGAAAAAAAAGATCTTATTGAAATTATTAAATTATCTGAAGTATTATATAAATCAAAAGAAGAAATATATGAAATATTAGAATATATTAACATATTATTACTAGAAAAAGCAAAAGAAAATTTATTATACACAAATTGTATTGAAATTGTGGAAAACACTAAAAAAAGATTGAATCAAAATGCAAATTATGATATGTGTATAGATAATATGGTATTTAATATGTGGGAGGAAGTAAATTGAAGAATATAATAGGAGTTAGATTTAAAAAATTAGGTAAAATATATTTCTTTAATCCAAAAGGTTTGCGTGTAAGAAAAGGTGACAAGGTTATTGTAGAAACAGCACAAGGAGACGAATATGGAGAAGTAATGATACCTAATCGTTGGGTTGAGGATGAAAAAATTGTAACACCTCTAAAAAAAGTTGTCAGAATTGCAAATTATAAAGACCATAAGCAATATGAAGAATGTAGGAAAAAAGAAAAAGAAGCATTTGATATAGCATTAAAAAAGATAAAAGAACATAAATTAGAAATGACATTAACAGATGTTGAATATAAGTTTGACAATAGTAAAATACTATTTTATTTTACAGCAGATGGTAGAATAGATTTTAGAGACTTAGTAAAAGACTTAGCAGCAATTTATAAGACTCGTATTGAATTAAGACAAATAGGAGTTAGAGACGAAGTAAAAAGAATAGGCGGAAATGGTGTTTGTGGTAGAGAACTTTGCTGTTGTTCATTTTTAAGTGATTTTGAAACGGTATCTATCAAGATGGCAAAAGAGCAAAATATGTCACTTAATCCATCAAAAATATCAGGAAACTGTGGAAGATTAATGTGTTGTTTAAAATATGAAAATGATGTATATGAAGAAAAATTAAAAAGACTTCCAGGAATAGGAGCGATAGTAAAAACCGCAGATGGCGAAGGAGAAGTAGATTCTATCGAAACTTTAAAAGAAAGGGTTAGAGTAAAAATAAAAGACAGCGAAGGAGATGGATACTTCTATAAAAGATATGATGCAAAAGATATAAAAATAATAAAAGACGCAACATCTGAAAAAATAGATGAAGAAGAATTAGAAAATAAAAAAGAATTAGAGGAATTAGAAGAATTAGAAAAACAAGATATAGTTTTAGGAGGTGAAAAAAATGGCATATAAAATTACAGATAAATGTATTTCTTGTGGAGCATGTGCAGCAGAATGTCCAGTAGGATGCATTTCACAAGGAGATGAAAGATTTGTAATAGACCAATCAGCTTGTATTGGTTGTGGTACTTGTGCAGGTGTTTGCCCAGTTGAAGCACCATGTGAAGACTAAAAAATACATAATAAAAGGCTTTAATAATTATAAATTTTATAACTTTGTGTGTCGTAACTTACAAGATTTAAATTTTTAATGTAAGTTGCTCCAATCGCACTTCGCTTTGCTCCATTTGGTCGCTTACGCAGTTATAAAATTTATAATTATTTAAAGCCTTTTGTTTATTAAAGTATTGATTTTTTGTATAATATAGTATATAAAGTATATAATTATAAAAATAACCAATTGTGTGCTTTAAAGCAAAGCTAGAAAGGACGAAATTTTAAAATGCAAGATGGATTTGAAGGAAATGAAGAAATAGAAAATTTAAAAGAAGAAGTAAAACCAGCTAATAAAAAATTAGTTGTGTTTAATTTTGTTTTAATTATTATAATTTTTATAGGCTTATTTATTTATATGATAAATGTAGATGGAATTAATAATATTATTCAATTATTAAATCAAGTAGATTATAAATGGGTATTTGCAGGAATTATTTGTTTAGCTATACATTGGATATGTGAAGCAATAAATTTACATATACCATTAAAAAAAATGTACCCAAATCAGAAATTTACAAATTCATTTAAGGTATCAATGATAGGACAATTATTTAATAATATCACTCCATTTTCTTCAGGTGGTCAGCCAATGCAAGCATACGAATTAACTAAAACAGGGAAAAGGGTTAGTAATTCTTTATCTGCTATGGCAATGAAATTTATAATTACTCAAACTGCTTTAGTTGTTTCAACTTTAATTGTAGTATTGTTTGAATTTTCGTTTTTTGCAAATTTAATGAAAGATTATTTATGGATTGCTATTTTAGGTTTTTCACTTAATATTTTTGCTATTATAGTAGTTATTCTTGCAGGTGTAAAAAAAAGGTTAATTACTTTTTTTACAACACCAATTATCAAATTACTAGGGAAAATTCATATTTTTAAAAATCCAGAAAAAACAATTGAAAAATTAGATAAAAGTATTGATAATTTTAAAGAACAATTTTTATATATGAAATCTGAAAAAAAGATGGTATTAAAAATGTTTATAATAGCTGTTAT
>CANRFI010000013.1 GCA_947629855.1 uncultured Clostridia bacterium | reverse complement strand
ATCCATATCTGCTAATTTTAAAAATTTTAAATTATATCCTATTTCATAAAGTGAATCTTTTATTTTGTTTTCTAATTTTTTGGTTTCCTCTTTTTTTAATTCAAAAGGGAATCCATTTATATTTCTAGAAAATCTTATTCTTGTACTTCGTACAACATCTGAATTTTCACTTGATTGTAAATACCAATTCATATTTTATCCCTCCAATTTCTTTATTTCATCTCTTAATTTTGCTGCATCTTCATATCTTTCTTCTTTTATTGCTTGTTTTAGTTCTTCTTGTAATTTTTCTAATTTGCTTTCTTTTTTTACTTCTTGTGGATTCATTTTCTTTTCTTCTTTTTGTTCTATTTTATTATCTACTATTTTTCCAATTCTTCCGATATGGCGATTGGCTCCTTGTATTTTTTTTATGATTGGATCTAATCTTTCTCCAAAAGTTTCATAACAATTTCCACATCCTAGTCTTCCATTATTTACTATGTCATCAAAAGTATATCCACATTGATCACATTTTAGTGTTTTTATTTCATTTAATAAAGGCATAAAATCTGGTCTAGCAAAATCCTCCATAAATTCTCCAAAAAAGCTAGAAAAATCAATTGGCATATTAAAATCCATATTTGTTATTCCTAATTTTTGACTGCACTCTTCACATAAATTTAATTCTTTTTTTCTTCCGTTTATATTTTCTGAATATTTCACATTTGCTTCTCTTTTTCCACAGTTATCACACAACATATAAATTCCTCCTTTAATTTAAATTTAATAACATATTTTTTAAAATTCTTGCTCTTACTTTGTCTTTATTTTCTTTATCTAGTTGTAAAACATTATCACTTGTTGCTACTTTTAATAATTTAGCTTCTTTTGCACTTAAGATATCATATGTTAGAAAATCACTAATTAGTATATCAACTTCATTTGAAGTTATTTCTGGACCAATATTATTAATAATGTGTAAAATATAATCTGATTTATCGTTATTTACTTTTCTTATTGTAATATGGCCTCCTCCACCTCTTCTGCTTTCTACATAATAACCTTGAGACGGCTTAAATCTAGTTGAAATTACATAGTTAATTTGAGATGGTACACAATTAAATTGTTCTGCTAATTCGTTTCTTTGTATCTCTATGCTGTCTTCTTCATCAAATAGTTCTTTAATAAACTCTTCTATTATATCTGATATTCTCATTTCATCCCTCTCCTTCTATATTTATTTTTGTTGACTTTGACTTTCTTTGACCTATAAATATATTATATTCATTATGAAATTTTTTTCAAGAACATTTTTTGACTTTCTTTGACCTTTTGCTTGTTTTTTTATTGGTTTTTTTATTATTTTCTCGTTATTTCTCTTTTTATTTATGTTTTTTATTATTTTTTGTCATATCCTGTAATTCTTTTACTTTTTCTTTTTGTTCTGGCAATGTCTCCCAAGCAAAATAAGAAGAAATAAATTCTCCATATTTTGTGCTATCCTCACCTACTTCTGGATTTTCCTGCTTCTCACCGTATTTCCTTACTTTTTCTTTTTGAATTCATAACATATACACTCTCTTTCTATATTGTTATTTACATATTTTTGATTTTTATTCAATTTATATTAATTTTATTATATATTTTTTTAAATTAACATAAAACTATTCCTTTTTTTCCAAATATATGTTATAATAGAAACAGTTGTAATTTAAGGAGGTCTTTTTATGTGGCAAATTTGGTTAATTATTGCAGGAATTTGTTTAATAATTGAAATTATGACCGTTGGATTTTTAGTATTTTGGTTTGCAATTGGAGCTTTACTTGCAATGGTTACAAGTCTTTTCATTGATAATATTATTATTCAAACTGCCGTATTTGTCATATCATCTGGTCTTTTAATTTTTGCAACCAAGCCTTTTGTTGAAAAATTTATTCATAATAAAAATACTGTTCCAACTAATGTATATTCATCTATTGGAAAGACTGGAATTGTAATTCAAGATATTGACTCAATTAATGGTACTGGTCAAATTAAAGTAGATGGAGAAGTTTGGTCTGCTATTCGGAAATAATAATTCAAATATTGCAAAAGGTACTGAAGTAAAAATTGATGAAATAAAAGGCGTTAAATTAGTAGTTTCACCAATTACAAAATAGTTTTTAATTTATTTTTACATAAATAATTAAAAAGGAGGAAATTTTTTATGTGGTTTTTATTAGTTTTACTTGCTATTATTTTAGTAATAGCAGTTATGTCTATTAAAATCGTTAAACAATCTGAGGTATACATCATTGAAAGATTAGGAAAATTTTATAAGGTTGCTGATGCTGGTCTTACAATTATTATTCCTTTCTTCGATCACGTAAGAAGTGTTGTAAGTTTAAAACAACAAACTATGGATGTTCCACCTCAAGGAGTTATTACAAAAGATAATGTTACAATAACAATAGATACAGTCGTATTTTACCAAATAACAGATCCTGCTAAAGCAGTATACGAAATTCAAAGCTTAAAGAAAGGTATTGAATATCTTGCTATTACTACAATTCGTGATATCATTGGTAAAATGGATTTAGATGAAACATTTAGTTCAAGAGATGGCATTAATAATCAATTAAGAGTTGTTCTTGATGAAGCAACTGATAAGTGGGGTTGTAAAATTGACCGTGTGGAAATAAAAGATATTACTCCACCTGCTGATATTAGAGATGCTATGGAAAAAGAAATGAATGCAGAAAGAAATAAAAGAGCTTTAATTCTAGAATCAGAAGCACAAAGACAATCTGCTATAACTATTGCAGAAGGTAGAAAACAAGCAGCTATTTTAGATGCTGAAGCAGACAAAGAAGCAAGAATTAGAAGAGCTGTGGGTGAAGCACAAGCTATAAAAGAAGTTGCTGAAGCAAAAGCAAAAGAAATTCAAATGGTTTATGATGCTATGAAAAAAGCTGATCCTAATGATAAATTAGTACAGTTAAAATCATTAGAAGCTTTACAAGAAGTTGCAAAGGGTGATGCCAATAAAGTATTTATTCCATTTGAAGCAACAAGTGCTTTAGGATCATTAGGTGCAATGAAAGAAGTTTTAAGTGATAATAAACAAAAATCTACAAAAACTTCAAGTAAATCTGATAAAGAATAAAATTTTATATACGTAAAAAGGATAGTTATTTCAACTATCCTTCTTTATTTATTCTTTTAAGAATTCATAGCTTCTTCTACAGCTACTGCCACTGCAACTGTAGCTCCAACCATTGGGTTGTTACCCATTCCGATTAATCCCATCATTTCTACATGTGCTGGTACAGATGAACTTCCTGCAAATTGTGCATCTGAGTGCATTCTTCCCATAGTATCTGTCATACCATAAGAAGCAGGTCCTGCTGCCATATTATCAGGATGAAGTGTTCTTCCTGTCCCTCCACCACTTGCAACTGAAAAGTATTTTTTATTTGCTTCTATTCTTTCTTTTTTATATGTACCTGCAACTGGATGTTGGAATCTTGTTGGATTTGTTGAATTTCCTGTGATAGAAACATCAACATCTTCTAACCACATTATAGCAACTCCTTCTCTAACATCATTTGCACCATAACATTTAACTTTGCTTCTTTCTCCATCTGAATACTTTATTTCTTCTATTACTTTAACTTTTCCTGTAAAATAATCAAAATCTGTTTTTACATAAGTAAATCCGTTAATTCTTGAAATTACTTGTGCTGCATCTTTTCCAAGTCCATTTAAAATGACTCTTAATGGTTCTTTTCTTACTTTATTTGCTGATTTTGCAATTCCAATTGCACCTTCTGCTGCTGCAAAAGATTCGTGTCCTGCTAAAAATGCAAAACATTTTGTATCTTCTGATAATAACATAGAGGCTAAATTTCCATGCCCTAGTCCAACTTTTCTATCATCTGCTACAGAACCTGGAATACAAAATGCTTGTAAACCTTCTCCTATTGCTTTTGCACTATCGGCTGCTTTAGTACATCCTTTTTTAATAGCAATTGCTGCTCCTAAAACATATGCCCATGCTGCATTTTCAAAGCAAATTGGTTGTACTCCTTTTACAATTTCATAAGGATTAAATCCTTTTTCTTTGCATATCTCTAGACTATCCTCAAAATCTTTTATTCCGTATTTTTCCATAACTGGTTTTATTTGATCTATTCTTCTTTCATAACTTTCAAATGTTACTGCCATTTTTATTCCTCCTCTAAAAATTTCTATTCCTCTCTTGGATCAATCTTTTTTACTGCTTCATCAAATCTTCCATATGTACCGGTTGCTTTTTCAATTGCTTCTTTTGGGTCAATTCCTTTTTTAATATTATCCATCATTTTTCCAAGATGTACATATTTATAACCAATGATTTGATCATCTTTATCTAATCCAATTTCAACAATGTATCCTTCTGCTAAGTTCAAATATCTTGGTCCTTTTAAAGAACTTGAATAAATTGTTCCTACTTGTGATGTATGTCCCTTTCCTAAATCTTCAAGTCCTGCTCCTATTGGAAGCCCACCTTCTGAAAAAGCAGTTTGAGTTCTACCATATACAATTTGTAAAAATAATTCCCTCATAGCAGTATTAATAGCATCACATACTAAGTCTGTATTTAATGCTTCTAATATTGTTTTTCCTGTTAATATTTCTCCTGCCATAGCAGCTGAGTGTGTCATACCTGAACATCCAATTGTTTCAACTAGTGCTTCTTGAATAACTCCTTCTTTTACATTTAATGTTAATTTACATGCTCCTTGTTGTGGTGCACACCATCCGAATTCCGTGTGTTAAACCTGAAATGTCTTTAATTTCTTTTGCTTTTACCCATTTTCCCTCTTCTGGTATTGGTGCTGGTCCGTGGTCAACTCCTTTTGCAACTTGGCACATTCCTTCTAATTCTTTGGAATAAATCATCTTTATTGCTCCTTTCATTTCTTCATTTTGTTGTATAATATTTTAGGTTATTAGCCTAAAAATTGATAACTAATTTTTTGATTTCATCTTTTCTATTTCTTCTTTGGATAATAATAGTTGATTTTTATGTTTTGTTACTTTTGCTTTTTCTTCAACTAATTCTCCTTCTTGTTCTTTAGTATAATTTTCTGTACTATATGCTACTATATTTTCTACATCTCTTATATAAATACCAGCATCATAATGCTCTTGTCTTGATAATACTTTTGCCCCTATCCTATATCTTTTTAGAATTTCTCTATCTTGCTTACTTACTTGTTCTTCTCCAATTCCCAAATTTTCATATCTCCATATTACGTGTCTTTCGTAACTATTGAATATACTATCATTTAAGTCTGTGTAATCATATATTACTTTAAATTTTAAATCATGTATAGACATAGTTAAATTAGTCCAAATTTCTTTTCCTTCTGTTTTTTGAAATTCTTTTCTAAGTTCTTTTATTTTCTCATATAGTAATCGGACTAATCTTAGATATTGATTTTCATCTAAATTAAATTTAGATGGTATTTCATATACATTTACCGCTTTTTTTCTAAAAATACCCTTTGGGATATAATAGAAAAATAATTCTCCTGTTTTTCCTTCTGAGTCTTGCTCATCTAAAACAGAACTATACAGATAAAGACTATCCCATTTTTCTGGTATCATGTAATATAATGTCTTTTGAATATTCTCATATATTTCTTTTATCTTTCTTGTATGATTTAACATATAATTTTATTTCCTATCTAATAAACTATTACCTGTCATTTCTTCAGGTTTTTCAAGATTCATCAAATCTAACATTGTTGGTGCTAAATCTGCTAATTTTCCTCCTGATTTTAGTTTTAGGTCTTTATTATTTGTTACTAATATTAATGGTACAGGATTTGTTGTATGTGCTGTATGTGGTTCTCCTGTACTGTAATCTATCATTTGTTCAGCATTTCCATGATCTGCTGTAATTAATAAATTTCCTTTTTTTGCTTCTACTAATTCTACTACTTTACCAACACATTCATCTATTGCTTCTACTGCTTTTATTGCTGCTTCTAAGCTTCCTGTATGACCTACCATATCAGTATTTGCATAGTTTAATATAATACAATCATATCTATCATTTTTAATTGCATCTAATGTTTTTTCTGTTACTTCATATGCACTCATTTCAGGCTTTAAATCATAAGTCTCAACTTTAGGAGATGGTACTAAAATTCTATTTTCTCCTTCATATTGTTTTTCTTCTCCACCATTAAAGAAAAATGTAACGTGTGCATATTTTTCTGTTTCTGCAATTCTAAGCTGTGTATATCCTTTTTTACTTATATATTCTCCAAATGTATTTTTAAGTGTTTCTTTTTTAAAAGCAACATGTACATTAGGCATAGTATCATCATAACTTGTAAAACATACATAATACAAATTTAGATTCTTTTTAGTTTCAAATCCATCAAAATTTGGATCTACTAATGCTCTTGTAATTTCTCTTGCCCTATCTGGTCTAAAATTGAAGAAGATAACTGAATCATTTTCTTCAATTGTTGCAACTGGTTCTTCACCGTTACATATAATAGTTGGCTCAACAAATTCATCAAATACTTCTTTTTGATAAGAATCTTCTATTGCTTTTACCACATCTCTTGCTTTATTTCCTTCTCCTTTTACTAATGCATCATAGCATTTTTTTACTCTTTCCCATCTCTTATCTCTGTCCATAGCATAAAATCTTCCGGAAATACTTGCAATTTTTCCAATTTGTTTTTCATTCATTTTTTCTTGCAATTTTACAATATATCCTTCTGCTGAAGCAGGAGGTGTGTCCCTTCCATCTAAGAAACAATGAACATATACGTTACCAAAATCCCTTCTTTTTGCCATTTCCAATAGTCCATATAAATGTCTATTATGGCTGTGAACTCCTCCATCAGATAGTAATCCTAATATATGCAATTTTGAATTATGTTTTTTGCAATTTTCAATTGCTGCAATAAATTCTGGATTTGTAAAAAAGTCTCCATCTTCTATTGATTTAGTAATCCTTGTTAATTCTTGATATACAATTCTTCCTGCACCAATATTAGTATGACCTACTTCTGAATTTCCCATTTGTCCCTCTGGAAGTCCAACTGCTAATCCACTTGTATAAATTTCTGTATTAGGATATTTTTTCATTAGTTTATCAATATTAGGTGTATTTGCAAGTTTAATTGCATTTCCATCTTTATTGGGATTGTTTCCAAATCCATCTAATATCATAAGCATTGTTAATTTGTCTTTCATTTTATTCCCTTCCTTAGTGTTTTTTTTTGCCTTGTTATAAAAACACACTGTATTAAAAATATTTAAATATTTACTATTTTACTAAACTCATTTGCATCTAAGCTGGCTCCGCCTACTAAGCCTCCATCAATATCAGACATAGCAAATAATTCTTTTGAATTAGTACTTTTTACACTACCGCCATACTGTATTATAACTCTATCTGAAACATTTTGTCCATAATTTTTTGCTATTTTATTTCTGATTGCTTTTATACTATCATTTGCGTCTTCTTTTGTCGCTGTTTTTCCTGTTCCAATTGCCCAAATTGGTTCATAAGCAATTATAGTATTTTCTACTTGCTCATTTGTTAGTCCTTCTAATGCTAATTCTGTCTGTTTTGTAATAATTTCTTCTGTTTTTCCTTGTTCCCTTTGTTCTAATGTTTCACCTACACATACAATAGGTTTTAAACCATATTTAAATGCTGATTTTATTTTTTTATTTACTGTTTCATCTGTTTCATTAAAATATTGTCTTCTTTCTGAATGTCCTATAATAACATATTCTACTCCAATTGATTTTAGCATTAACCCAGATACTTCTCCAGTAAATGCACCATTTTCTTCATAATGCATATTTTGTGCCCCTATTTTTATGTTTGTATTTTGTGCTGTTAGAAGTGCATAAAATAAATCTGTATAAGGCACACAAAGGATAACTTCATTTCCGAGTATCTTTTACCAATGGTGTTAATTCTTCTATAAATTTTATTGCCTCATTTGGTAGCATATTCATTTTCCAATTTCCTGCAATTACTTTTCTTCTCATAATTATTTCCTCCTAAAGGATTTATATTATTTATCCATTAAACATTCAATACCAGGTAGTTCTTTGCCTTCTAAAAATTCTAATGATGCTCCTCCACCTGTTGATATATGTGTCATTTTATCTTCTATTCCTGCTTTTGCAACAGCAGCTGCTGAATCTCCTCCACCAATAATAGTTGTAGCATCAATTTCTGCTAATTTTTTTGCAATGGCATTTGTTCCTATTGCAAATTGATTAAATTCAAATACTCCAAGTGGTCCATTCCATACTACTGTTTTTGCTTTTTCTAGTTCTTCTGAGTATGCTTTTATTGTTTCTTCTCCAATATCAAGTCCTTCCCAACCTTCTGGTATTTCACTTGATTTAACTGTTTTACTTTCTGTGTCTTCTTTGAATTCTTTTCCTATCTTTGTATCAACTGGCAACATAAATTTAACACCTTTTTGCTTTGCTTTTTCCATAAGTTCTTTTGCTAAATCTAATTTATCAAGTTCGCAGATTGAATTTCCTACTTCATATCCTTGAGCCTTAAGGAATGTATATGCCATTCCGCCACCAATTATTAATGTATCAACTTTATCTAGTAAATTACTGATAACACCTATTTTGTCAGATACTTTTGATCCTCCTAGTATTGCTACAAATGGTCTTTCTGGATTTGATACGGCATTTCCTAAATATTTTAATTCTTTTTCAATTAGAAATCCAGACACTGCTGGCAAGAAATTAGCTATTCCAGCAGTTGAACTATGTGCTCTATGTGTTGTTCCAAATGCATCATTTACATATACTTCTGCTAAACTTGCTAATTGCTTTGCAAATTCTAAATCATTTTCTGTTTCCTCTTTATGAAATCTTACATTTTCTAGTAATAAAATTTCTCCTGGTTTTAAATTTTCTGCTTTTGTTTTACTATCCTCTCCTATTACATCTTTTGACATAATTACTTCTTGTCCTAATAACCTTGATAGCTCCTTTGCTACTGGTTTTAAAGAAAATTCTGGTTTAAATTCTCCTTTTGGTCTTCCTAAATGTGAACACAAAATAATTTTGCATTGATTTTCTAATAAATATTTTATTGTTGGAATTGCCCCTACTATTCTTGCATTATTAGTTATATTTTGATTTTCATCTAGTGGAACATTAAAATCACAACGTACTAATACCTTCTTTCCTTTTAAATCAATATCTCTAACTGTTTTCTTATTCATATTTCTTTCCTCCTAATTTATTATTTTTTATATTATTTCCTTTTTATGAAATAAAATACAATTTAATTTTCTGCTCTTTCCCATCCAATTATTTCACTCAAAGGTATTTCATAACCTCCTTCAGTTGTCGTTAATACTGCATCTTCAATTTGTCCATATTTTGATATTATAGTTTCTGCTTGGGCTTTTGTTATATTTTTTCCTTTCTTTATTTTTTCTGTATATAAATCAGCCTCTATTTTTTCTATAATACTTTCTTTTTGAGCTTGCCCACCTTCTTCTTTTGTTTTGTTAATAATTCCTTTTTCATTTCCAGTTAATGAAGTAATTGAAACTCCTGCCAATATAATTAAAATAATTATTGTTATAACTAACGCAATTAGAGTAACACCTTTTTGGTTTTTCATTTTCTATTCCTCCTTTGTATAAATCTAATTTTCCATTTATATTGTATACAAAAAAAGAATACTTTTCAAGTATTCTTTCTAAAATTTTTACTTATTTCTATTCATCAATTGTTGAAATTCCAAGTGTTATTTCTTCTAATACATCTAATACAGCTCGTACAGTATCTAAAGCTGTAAATATTGGAATATTATTTTCGACTGCACATCTTCTAATTAATGCACCATCAGTTTGTTCATCAATAGAATCTATGGTTCTTGTATTAATAACATAATTTACATATCCCTTTCTCATAGATTCTAAAATATCTTGACTTCCTTCACTAATTTTCTTTTTAATTCTTGTTCTGATGCCATGCTCTTTTAAATATATTGCTGTTCCTTCTGTTGCTTCTATATTAAATCCCAAATTATAAAATCTTCTAATTAGTGGTAGTGCTTCTTCTTTATCTTTATCTGCTATAGTTAAGAATATTGTTCCATAGTTTACTAGACGCATTCCTGATGATTGAAGTGCTTTATATAATGCTCTTGTCAATTTTTTATCATATCCAATTGCTTCTCCTGTTGATTTCATTTCAGGTGAAAGATAAGCATCTAATCCATTTAATTTAGAAAATGAAAATGCTGGTGCTTTAACATACCATTTATCTTTTTCTTTTGGATATACCTCTTTTATTCCCTGTTCTTTTAAACTTTTTCCAAGCATTACTAAAGTTCCAATATCTGCTAAAGAATAACCTGTTGATTTTGATATAAATGGTACTGTTCTTGATGATCTTGGATTTACTTCAATAACATATACATCTTCTTTTTTATCTACAATAAATTGAATATTATATAATCCAACAATTCCAATTCCTAATCCTAATTTTACTGTATAATCTAATATTTTTTGTTTTGCTTCTTTACTTACACTGAATGTTGGATAAATACTAATACTATCTCCTGAGTGAATTCCTGTTTTTTCAACATGCTCCATAATTCCTGGTACAAATACATCTTTTCCATCACATACAGCATCAACTTCTAATTCTTTTCCTACAATGTATTTATCTACTAAAACTGGTTGTTTTTTATTTATTTCTACTGCTGTTTTTAGGTATTTTTCTAATGCTTTTTGATTTCCTACAATTTGCATTGCTCTACCACCTAAAACATAGCTTGGTCTAACTAAAACAGGGTAACCTATTTCTTTTGCAACTTTTATTCCATCTTCTATATTTGTTACCGCTTCTCCTCTTGGTTGTAGTAATTTTAATTTTTTCATTACTCTTTCAAAAGCATCTCTGTTTTCTGCTTTTTCTATTGCTTCTACATCTGTACCAATAATTTTTACACCTAATTTTGCAAGTGGTTCTGCTAAATTAATTGCAGTTTGTCCACCTAATGCTGCAACAATACCCTCAGGTTTTTCTAATTCAATAATATTCATAACATCTTCAACTGTTAATGGTTCAAAGTATAATTTATCACTTGTTGTATAATCTGTAGATACTGTCTCTGGATTGTTATTGATTATTATTGCTTCATATCCTGCTTCTTTAATGGTTTTTATGGCGTGTACTGTTGAATAGTCAAATTCTACACCTTGACCGAATTCTTATTGGTCCTGCTCCTAAAACAATAATTTTCTTTTTCTTACTTACAATTGATTCGTTTTCTTCTTCATAAGTCGAATAAAAATATGGTACATAACTTTCAAATTCGCTACTGCAAGTATCTATCATTTTATAAATTGGAAAAATTTTTTCTTTTTTTCTTAATAAAAAGATTTCTTCTTCTGTCTTATTCCATACTTTTGCTATGTATTTATCACTAAAGCCAATTCTTTTTAATTTTTTTAGAATTTCTATATTTCCTACATTTTCTTTTAATAAAGTTTCTAATTTTACAATGTGTTTAATTTTCTCTAAGAAGAACATATCAATTTTAGTTATATTATATATTAAGCCTAAATCTATTCCTCTTCTTATTAATTCACTAATTGCATAAATTCTGTCATCTGTTCCATCTTTAATGTATTCCATTAGAGTTTCTGTATCGTATTTGTCGAATTTTGGCATATGTATATGGCACACACCTATTTCTAGAGAACGTACTGCTTTTAATAAACTTTCTTCAAATGTTCTTCCTACGCTCATTACTTCACCAGTTGCTTTCATTTGTGTACTTAGTTTATTTGATGCTAAAGTGAACTTATCAAATGGAAATCTTGCTATTTTACATACTACATAATCTAGAGCTGGTTCAAAACTTGCTGGAGTGTTAGCAAGCATAATTTCATCTAACCTCATACCTACTGCAATTTTTGCAGAAACTCTTGCAATTGGATATCCGACTTGCTTTTGATGCTAATGCTGATGAACGAGATACTCTTGGATTTACTTCAATTAAATAATATTTAAATGAATGTGGATCTAATGCAAATTGAACATTGCATCCTCCTTCAATTTTTAATGCTCTAATAATTTTTAAAGCACTATCTCTTAATAATTGATACTCTTTGTTTGTAAGTGTTTGGCTTGGTGCTACAACAATTGAATCTCCTGTATGAATTCCCACTGGATCTAAATTTTCCATATTACATACAGTTATTGCAGTATCATTTTTATCTCTAATTACTTCATATTCAATTTCTTTATATCCTTTTATACTTTTTTCTACTAATACTTGTCCTACTGGAGAAAGACTTAAAGAATGTTTTATTAATTCTTTTAATTCTTCTTCATTATCAGCAAATCCTCCTCCTGTTCCTCCTAACGTAAATGCTGGTCTTAATACAACAGGATAACCAATTTTTTGTGCTGCTTCGATTCCTTCTTCAATTGAGGTTGCTATAATAGATTCCAAAACTGGTTCTCCTAAACTTTCGCATAGTTCTTTAAACTTTTCCCTATCTTCTGCTTTTTCAATAGATTCACTACTTGTTCCTAATAATTCTACTTGACATTCTTGCAATACTCCTTTTTTATATAATTGCATAGCAATATTTAAGCCTGTTTGTCCACCAATTCCTGGAAGAATTGCATCTGGTCTTTCGTATCTTATAATTTTTGCAACATATTCTATTGTTAATGGTTCCATATATACTTTGTCTGCAATTGATGTATCTGTCATAATTGTTGCTGGATTTGAATTTACTAAAATAACCTTATATCCTTCTTCTTTTAGTGCTAAACACGCTTGAGTTCCTGCATAATCAAATTCTGCTGCTTGTCCTATTACTATTGGTCCAGAGCCAATTACTAACACTGTTTTTATATCTTTCCTTTTTGGCATTTTTATTTCCTTCTTTCTTTATTTATATTTAGATGTTTATTATTTTTACTTATTGTTTTCGATTAACTGAATAAATTTATCAAATAGGTAACTACTATCTTGTGGTCCTGGACTACTTTCTGGGTGATACTGTACACTAAATATTTTATCCTCTTTGCATTCTACTCCTTCAACTGTGTTGTCTAATATATTTTTATGTGTTACTTTTAGTTTTGTTTTCTTTAAAGAATTTTCATCTACTGCATAACTATGATTTTGGCTTGTTATTTCAATTTTGTCAGTTTCTAAGTTTAATACTGGATGATTTCCACCTCTATGTCCAAATTTTAATTTATAAGTTTTTGCTCCATATGCTAAACTAATCATTTGATGTCCTAGACATATTCCAAAAATCGGATATTTTCCTTTTAATTGCTTAACTAATTTTATTACTTCTTTTACATCTTCTGGATTTCCTGGTCCATTTGATAAAAAAATTCCATCAGGCTTTAATTCCTCTATTTGTTTTGCTGTTGTATTAAATGGTACAACTGTAACATTACATCCTCTTTTGTTTAGACTTCTTACAATGTTTAGTTTAATACCGCAATCTACCGCAACAATATTGTATTTCTGATTTGCAGTTCTTGAATACCATCTCTTTTTGCAACTTACTTTTGATACTGCATCTGTTGGTATTTCATATTCTTGCAATTTTTTTAATGCTTTTTGCTTACTAGTTTTTATATCTGTTATAATTACTTTTCTGCTTCCTTTTTCTCTAATACTTCTAGTTAGTTTTCTTGTATCTATTCCATATATTCCAGGAATATTATTTTCTTCTAAATATTCTGATAATGTTTTTGTGTATCTAAAATTACTTGGATGGTCATTATACTGCCTAACAATCATTCCTCCTATTGTTGGTTGTTTTGTTTCGTAATCATCATCTGTAATTCCATAATTTCCAATTAACGGATATGTCATAACTACCATTTGATATGTATATGATGGATCTGATACAATTTCTTGATATCCTACCATTGATGTATTAAATACAATCTCACATATTGCTTCTTTGTTTGAGCCAAACCCATATCCATAATATTCTTCTCCATCTTCTAATACGATTTTTTTGTTGAACTCTTTCATTTCTTTTTCCTTCCTTTTTAGATTTCATTTTTGATTAATTTATCGTGTGGGCAAAAAAAAATAAGGAATAAATGTCCCTTATTTAAAAGAAAAATGAAATAACGATAAAAAAAACTATTGCTATACCTGCTTTTACGCTTGATATTAAGTTTAGTTTTTTTATTCTATTTTTCATTTTTACCCTTCTTTCTTTTTTTAAGTTTTTTATTGATTTTGTTCTATTTTTATGCATTTTTCTTATTATAGCAATTTACTTTTGAAATTGCAAGAGTTTTTTACATTTTATTTTATAATAGGATAAAAAAAGCTGATATATATTATAATATATCAACTTTTTTATTAAAACCATATTATAAGCTGTTAGAAATTTCTTAGCTTC
Organism: uncultured Clostridia bacterium; assembly: GCA_947629855.1. Next base: position 10,935 of record CANRFI010000013.1, on the reverse strand, counting down.
TAGATGCAATATAACATGCTAAATCAACTAATTTATTTGAATATCCCCATTCATTATCATACCACGCAACTAATTTTACAAAAGTATCTGTTAGCATAATTCCAGCAGTTGCATCAAAAATTGATGTATGAGGATCTGTTGTGAAATCAGAAGAAACAACTGGATCTTCTACATATTCAACAATACCTTTCATCTCGTTTTCAGATGCTCTTTTCATAGCACTACATATTTCTTCATAAGTAGTTGGTTTTTCCAAATTGCAAGTTAAATCTACTACAGAAACATCAACAGTTGGAACTCTGAATGCCATTCCTGTTAATTTTCCATTTAAAGATGGAATAACTTTTCCTACTGCTTTAGCAGCACCTGTTGATGATGGTATAATATTTGCTGCAGCAGCACGTCCACCTCTCCAGTCTTTTTTAGATGCTCCATCTACTGTTTTTTGTGTAGCTGTTGTTGAATGTACTGTTGTCATTAATCCTTCTTTAATTCCAAAATTATCATTAATAACTTTAGCAAGTGGTGCTAAACAATTTGTTGTACAAGATGCGTTTGATACAATATTCATACTTGGATCATATTCTGTATGATTTACACCCATTACAAACATTGGAGCATCTTTAGATGGTGCACTAATAATTACCTTTTTAGCTCCACTATCAATATGTGCTTGTGCTTTTTCTAAAGTTGTAAATACTCCTGAACATTCTAATACATATTCTACTCCTAACTCTCCCCAAGGGATATTATGAGGATCCATTTCGTTAAATACTTTTACTTCTTTTCCATTTACAGTTAATATGTTATCTTTTCCTTCTACTGTTCCTTCAAATCTTCCGTGAACTGTATCATATTTTGTCATATAAGCCATATAATCTGCTGTTATAAATGGATCATTTATTGCTACTACTTCTACTCCTTCTCTCTTTAATGCTGCTTGGAAAGATAAATTACCAATTCTTCCAAAACCGTTAATTCCAATTTTTACTGACATAATCAATTTCCTCCTTATTTTTTATTATTTATTATTACCAATTTTCTTTTTGGCAATTCCATTCTATATCAAAAAATATTACTTTTCAAGTATCCATTGAAAATTTTATTACCTTTATTTAGTATTCTTATAAAGTTTTTCTAATACAATAACAAACATAGCGTGAGACCATCCTAGACCTAATACCCAATTTGGCTTTAATGTTGTGTTATCAACTTGCTCTCCTAATAAATTATGTTTTCCTGCAGTTTTTACAACAAAATCAAATGTTTCTTTTGCTTTTTTCTTTTCTCCTGTTTCTAAATAATATAATGTCATCCATAAATTTGCAATTGGCCAAGGATTTCCATTCATATAATGATCTTGTTCAAATCTTTGATATCCACCAGTATATGTTCTAATAGATAAATTAATTCTTTCCACTGTATTTATTACTTTTTTCTCTTTTGCTTTAAATACATTAAATGGAGTTACCGCACCTATTATGCTAATGTCCATTTTTTTATCTTCTGGATTTCTAACATAAGATTTTTTTTCTTCATCATATAAATTTTCATTTATATATTTTTTTATTTCAGTTTGTAATTTTTCTAATTCTCTTTCGCTTTTAACTATTTTTTCTTCTTTTAGTCTATTGTTTTCAAAATCAGATGTCTTATTACCTAATACCTTGTAAATTTTCATAATGCAGTCAAATGCTGAATAAATACTTGCTAAAGAATATAAATGTATCCCTTCACACATTTCCCAAATGTCATAACTTATATGATATTTATGTCCTTGTCTGTTTGCATTTGCTTCAATTTCTTGCTTAACAATATCTTTGTCATATTCATCTTTTCCTTCTATATTCAACCAATCCTCAACATATCTTTTTAAGAATTCAATTGCTTTTTCACACATAGAAAGATTGTCTTTTAAAAACTTTTCTGATTTTGTATATTTATAGTGTTCATATACTCCATATACAACACTTGCTGTTTCATCTACTTGATATCCCCAACAGGGTGCTAAGCTGCCGTCTGTATAAAATCTTTGTTCCCACATACCATTTTTGCTTTGTGTTTTTTTGCAAAATACTTTATAAAATTTTTCTGTTTCTTTTTCCATTTTTAAAATATCTAATGCTTTTGTCATAAAAACTGCATCTCTTGTCCAACAATAAGCATATCTACCACAACGTGTAAAATTTTCATCAATCTCTGGAGAAGCAATCATTCCACCTGTTTCTTGGTTGGTTAATAATGGAAATAATAAAATGCTTCTTTTATAAATGTCAAAGATTTTTTCTTCATAACTATTTTCTGGCTCTTTTAAATTTAATCCATTGTGATCTTTTACATATTTTCGCCAATATGTTTTTGTATTGTTAAATTCTTTATGCAAATCAATTTTTTTAATTCTTTCTATTTCTGTTTCCATTGCTGATATATTTTGATTTTCTCCAATTACAATACAAATTTCCAAAGTTTTCTTTTCTTGAGGTTTAATTGTTCCTATATCATAGCAAATACTTGCATCTTTTGACATTCCAATGTAATCTTTATCATTAATTTCTCCTCTTCCAATTGTATCTTTACTACCATTAATTTGATGTTTACTAATTTTATGTCCTTTAGCAAATGTCGAAAAGTTGAAGTCATGTGCATATTGCATCATACCTCCATCTATTATTTTGCAACCTACTTGATTATTGTAATCAGACAATAATTCAGAATGTATATAAAAACCAACATCTAAATTAATTTTTCCATCATTTAAGAAAATATATTTTTTTACTAATACATTTTCTTTTATCATAATATAATCTGTTTGTACTATTTTTAAATTGAAATAAGTATTTGTTATTTCTGTATTTAATATATTGGTATCAGTATCATAATATTGTTTATAAACATTATTTACATCATCATGTAAATAAATTAAATCTGAATTATTTATTTTGACTCCAGTATAAAAGAAATCAATATATTGCCTACTATCTTTATTGGGGAAATATAATCTCTGCATTTCCCCTTTTTCTGTAAAAGTTGCTAACATATTTTTATTTCCAATTATTGCTTCATTATAATACTTATTTTCCATATTTTTTCCTCTCTATCCTTCTATTACATTTATAATCTGCTTTTCTAGTTCTTTTATTTTTTCGTTAATTCTGTATATATCCTCATCTCGTAAGTTTTTGTCATCTACATCTTGTCTTACATAAGTATCCATATCATTCATTTCATCTTTTAATTTTTCTAGTCTATTTAGTATCTCTGTTCTTAATGTTGGATATTTTGTTTTTCTTTCTAGTTTATCTATCATTTTTACTGCATTATCAGTCTCTGGTATTGCACTTATTTCATAAGTTTCTCCAAATTCTGGTACTATAACATCAATTTTTGCATCTTGCTCAATTTTTTCTTTTAAAACTTCTTGTGCTTCTTCTTCTCCATGCACTAAAAATATATGTTTTGGTTTTTCTATAAAAGAATAAATAAAATTCATTAATCCTTCTTGATCAGCATGTCCAGAATATCCTTCGATATATTCTATTCTAGCATTTACCGCTATTTCTTCTCCAAAGATTTTTACTGTTTTTGCACCATTTACAATGTTATATCCAAGTGTTCCTGGCGCTTGATATCCTACAAATAATATTGTTGATTTTGGATTCCATAAATTATGTTTTAAGTGATGTTTTATTCTTCCTACTTCGCACATTCCACTTGCTGATATAATGATACTTGGTGTTGGATCTTCATTTAATGCTTTAGATTCATCTGCTGTTTGTGTGAATTTCAATCCTGGAAATTCTAGTGGATTATCTCCTTTTAAAATTTCTTCTTTAATTTCTGGTTCAAAAAGATTTGTATTCTCTCTAAATACTTCTGTAGCAGATATTGCCAATGGACTATCTACATATACATTTGATTTCATTAATGTCTTATACTTACGAATAAATTCTTCATCATCTTTTACTTCTTTTAATTTATTAATTTCGTATAAGATTTCTTGTGTTCTTCCAACAGCAAAAGATGGTATTACAACTGTTCCACCATTATCTAATGTTTCTGATACTATGTTTAAGAAAAGTTCTGCTTTTTCATCATTTCTTAAATGTAATCTGCTTCCATAGGTAGATTCCATTACTAAATAATCTGTTCGATCAATCATAGTTGGAGAATCAAGCAATGGAATGTCATTATTTCCTAAATCCCCTGTAAATACTGTTTTAGTTTCTTTTCCATCTTCTTTTGTCCATAATTCAATAATACTAGAGCCTAGCATATGTCCTGCATCATTAAATCTTATATGAATATCCTCTGTTATTTCTATAATTTCATCATATTGAACTGGTTCAAAAATTTCTAATGCCTTTGCTGCTTCTTCTGCTGTGTATAATGGAGGTAGTTCTTTTTCTCCTTTTCTTTTTCTTTTTTTATTTCTCCATTCATTTTCCATTTCTTGAATATGTCCGACTATCTGGTAACATTAAAGCACATAAATCACACGTTGCTTTATGAGCATAAATTTTATTTCGGAAACCTTCATTGTATAATTTAGGAATTCTTCCAGAATGGTCAATATGAGCATGTGTTAATATCATAAAATCAATATCGCTTGGCACAAATTCGAATTCTTCTTGATTTTGTTCTTCTAGTTCTGCTTTTCCTTGCCACATTCCACAGTCAATTAAAAACTTTTTACCGACAAGCTTCTACTAAAAAATTAGATCCTGTAACTGTTTTGGTTGCACCTAAAAATGTTATTTTCATATAATTCCTCCATTAATTAAAAATTTTGATTTTTTTATTTATTTTAAAAGTAATATCTTTTTTATTAATGCTTTCTAATCCTTCTAACTCCATTTTTTCTTCAAAAATATTTTCATCAAATAGTTGTATATAATATTTTTCTTTTTCTTTAGTTACTTTTAAATATAAATCTTCTAAATTAATAACTCTAACAAAAAATATATTTTTTAAAATTTGGTAATCTATCTCTTTTTCAGTTGAAAAATAATCAATTACTTTTAGTTCATGTGCTTTTTCTAATAACAGCATTTGTACTTTTTTTATAAAATCTGCTAGTTCTAACTTTTTGCCTACTAATTCTTCCTCTGTAATTGGTAAAAAGCAATAATAGCGTAATTCATAAATTAGTTTTATTAATTCCTGTTTATTATATAAATTTTTTATTTTAATTGTATAACAATATAAAAATAGTTTTTGCAAATCAATAATAGATTTTTTTATTTCTTTTTCTTTATCTTCTATATTTATAAATTTTAAATACTTTTCCTTATTTTCTAATTCTTTTTTGTATTTTACAAAATTTTGAGGATTTAATAATTTATTTATGCTTTCTAATTTTCTTAATTTTTTTTCTCTTTCTTCTAACATAAGCTTTGATAGAATTTTTACACTAAATATCTTTTCTTCTAATGGTAAATATTCATTTCTTCTTTCATATTCTTCTTGCAAATCCTTTTTGTTGTTAATTGTTTCATCTATATATTTTATTTCACTTGTTAAATTTTTCTTTTCTTGTGTTAATTCTTGTACAAATTCACCATTGTTTCTAATTTTATTTAACTTTGTTTTTACTTCTCTTTCCTCTTTTTGAAGTATTGTTTTCAACTTTGGATTATATTTAAAAGCTAATAATACTGATAATTTATTCAAAGTCTCTATAATTTCTTTTTGCTTTTTATCTCCATATTGACTTTCTAAATTGTTTTGAAATTCTTCAAAATAGTCGATAATTGATTTGCTATTTTTAAGCCAATGATTTAAAAATTCATTTCCTACTAACATTCTAATATTTTGATAAATTAAATTATGATAAATGCTTTCAATTTCCCTTGGAATAGTAGTCCAAGAATACCCATTAAAATCACGCATTGGTTCAACTGTGTTAATATTATTTCCTACATTTATTAAATCTGATAAAGTTCTATCAATTACAACATATTTATCTTTTATTATTTTTTCATTTTTACTTATTTTTGAAATACAATATAATAATTTTCTTTCTATTGGATAACAAATTATTCTTTTTCTATTTTTTTCAACTAAAAAAGTTTTTTTACCTAACATTTCACTTTCTTTGGAATTTAGTTTTATGATTTTTATATCATTACAATTATCTCTAATATTATTAATTATATCTTGTATAAATTCTTCTTTATTTTCGACGTCTTGCTTTACTTTTTCATAATCTTTATAAGCTGTTTCTATTTTATATAATATGCTAAGAAGAATACTTTTCACATTTTCGTCAAAGTATTTTTTTTCCAAAACTTTTTCTAATTCATTATTATAATCTTTTTTAACGATTTTTTCGAATAGCTTATCTGTTTTTTTGGGCAAAATAATTCTCCTTTCTAGCATATATAAATTAAGATTTTTCTTCTGTTGAGTTAGTTCCCATTTTTAGTTCATTCCATCTATCTAGAGTCATAAGAACTTCTCTTGGTTTACTACCTTGATACCCCGAAATAATCCCTCTTTCTTCCATCTGGTCAATAATTCTACCGTGCTCTTGCATATCCAACTTTAAATCTTCTTTGAATAAAAGATGTTGATGCTTGTCCGAGTTTCTACAACAGTTTGAATTGCTTCCATTAAAAATGGATCAGTATCATCATCTTCTGAGGCTTCTTGTGCTACTTCTTTATCTGTCTTATTGCTATTTTCTATACTCTCTAAAATATCTTCACTGTAAGTTGCTGTTCCATTTGATTTAACAAAATCAACTATTTTTTCTACTTCATCATCTGTTACAAAAGCTCCTTGTACCCTATATGGTTTTGGACTACCTGATGGAAAATATAACATATCTCCTTTTCCTAATAACTTCTCAGCACCTATACTATCTAAAATAGTTCTAGAATCTACTTGGGAAGATACTGCAAATGCAATTCTAGAAGGGACATTTGCTTTGATTAAACCAGTAATAACATCAACAGATGGTCTTTGTGTTGCAATTACCAAATGCATTCCTGCTGCTCTTGCTTTTTGTGCTAATCTACAGATTGCATCTTCTACATCTCCTTTTGCTACCATCATTAAGTCTGCTAATTCATCTACAATAATAACTATTTGTGGTAATTTACCTGTTCCTTCTTCTTTTTCAATAGCAGAATTATAACCTTTTAAATCTCTTACACCTTTTTGAGCAAATAAATTATAACGATTGTCCATTTCTTGTACTGCCCATGCTAAAGCACCAGCTGCTTTTCTTGGGTCAGTTACAACTGGAATTAATAAATGAGGAATTCCATTATATACTGATAATTCTACTACTTTTGGATCTACCATTACAAATTTAACTTCACTTGGTTTAGAGTGATAAATAATGCTTGTAATAATTGTGTTAATACATACACTCTTTCCTGAACCTGTTGCACCTGCTATTAATACATGTGGCATTTTTGCAATATCTGCTAATTGAATATTTCCTGCTGCATCTTTTCCTAAAGCAATAGTCAATTTTGATTTACTTTCTTTAAATTCATTACTGTCTAAAACTTCTCTTAAATGTACTGCTTCTCTTTGTACATTTGGAACTTCTATTCCAACTGCTTGTTTTCCCGGAATAGGTGCTTCAATTCTAATTGTCTCTGCTGCTAAATTAAGTGCTATATCATCTGCTAAATTTGCAATTTTACTAACTCTTACTCCTTCTGCTGGTTTTAACTCATATCTTGTAATTGCTGGACCAACTGATACATTCTCTACTTTTGCAGATACTCCAAAGCTATATAATGTTTTTTGTAATTTAGTTGCTGTATCTGTTAATGCTTTTGCTCCACCTTTTAATGCTTTCTTTGGTGGTTTTCCAAGTAATTCTATTGGTGGATATTCATAATGTTCATCCTCTACGATTACACTATGCTCTAATTGTAAAACTGCCTTTTTCTTATCCTCTTTTTCTTCTTCTACATCTCGAAATAGATTATTTTCAATCACATCTGGTTGCATTTCCTCTTTATGTGCTTCTGCTTGTTTAAATAATTTAGATTGTTTAGTTAATGGTTCTAAATTATCTTCACTATGATCATATTTTTTTAATCCTTGTCTTTCATCTTGATTATCTACCAATCTTCCACCAAAATTAATTTTAATTTGATTTTCCATTGGCTCTTTTTCTTGTTGTTTTGCAAGTAATTTTTCTTCCTTTTGTCTTCTCCTTCTTTCACTATATGTCTCTTTTGATTCATTATCCTCTTTATTATTTTTTAATTCTTCTCTATTTGCTAATCTCTCTTCTCGTTTTTCTTTAATCTTATCAATAATATTACTAATTAATTCTGACATATTTATTCCAAAAGTAAATACTACTAAAATAGCTGCTACGCCAAAACAAAAAATAATTGCTCCTATTTCTCCTAGTAATTTTGTTAAAGGAACTGCTCCTAATGCTCCAATTGCCCCTCCCCCTTTACTTTGTGAACCTAGAAAATAGGCATCTTTTATTACTTCTGATAATTCTTTGTTATTTTGAAGCTCCTCTGATGCGAACTGAAATACACTAAATGCAATAGATAAGCAAACTAATAAAATTAAATATTGAACTAATTTTGGCATTAAATCTTCACTGCCTTCTGATGCCAATTTTATTGCTATGACAAAAATTCCAATTGGTAACACATATTGTATTACTCCTAACATTCCACCCAATATTTCATTTAGTTTTACACCTATTACTCCTGATTTTGTAAATATTAAAACCGCTAAAAGTATACTAACTATTATTAACGAAATAACTACTATATCTATTTTAGTTGCTTGGGTTTTTCTTTTTTTATATCTTCTTTTTCCTGCCATTTTTATGTCTTCCTTTCCTTTGGTTTTTGAAAAAAGGAATTTAAAGAAGTTTCTAAATTCCTGTTTAAAGTTAAAAGCCAGATACCAAAAGCCATTGTTTGGTGACTTCTGACATCTGACTTTTCGGTTTTTCTTATTTTAATTCTTTTCTACTGTTTTGTATTGTTTTAATAGTATCTTCTAAAGAAATTTGCATTAAATTTATAGCTTCTGTCATTTCGCTTCCTAATTTATTTAAAGTATCATTTAATACATCTTCCGTATTTGCAAGTAAACTATCTGCATATTCTTTAGTTCCTTTTGATATTTCTCTTGACATTTCATTTGCTGTTTCAATAATTTCTGTTTTTTGGTCGTAAGCTTTTCTTGTTATTTCATGTTCATCAATCATTGCTATTATTCTGTTTTCTGCTTCTTTTACTATTCCATCTGCTTCTTTTTTAGCTTCTACTAAAATACGTTGTCTTTCTTCTTTTACCCATTTTGCTTGTTTTAATTCATCAGGAAGTTTTAACCTGATTTCTTTAATTAAATCTAGCATTTGTTCTTTGTCTACAATTCCTTTTGTAGAAAATGGTACATTTTTGCCTTTTTCTAATAATTCCTCTAATGTTTCTAATAATGTAAATATTTCCATGGTTTACCCCTTCCTTTTTTTGCTTAAGAAGATAAGATACGCTCTTCCGTATTTTCTTGTGTCTAATATTTCTACATCTAATTTTTTCAATTCGTTTTTAATTCTTTCTTCTTGATCAGTCTCTATAATGATAATACTATTTTCTTGTATAAAATCTTTTTGTTGCATTATTTTTATTGCCTGATATGCAAAATCTGTATCATATGGTGGATCAAGAAATATAATATCTGGTTTCTCATTTAGTATATTTTTTAATAATTCTTCAAATGAAACTTGGTATAGTTCTGTTTTGTCTTCTGTATGTGTTTTTTCTATGTTTTTTTTGATTATTTCTACAGCCTTTCTTTCTTTATCACATAAAATTACCCTTTTTGCTCCTCTACTTACTGCCTCTAGTCCGGCAAGCCCCACTTCCTGAAAATAAGTCTAAAAAAATACTGTCTTGAATATCATTTTGAAGAATATTAAACAAAGACTCTCTTACTCGGTCTAATGTTGGTCTTGTATTTTTTCCTTCTAAAGTATATAATTTTGTTCCTTTAGCTTTTCCACCTATAATTCTCATACTATTATTTTATTCCTTTTTCCCATAATGTCAAGTATATTAATAGAAATGTAACATACATTTAATAGTTCTGTAATATATTTCCTAAATTGTAACATTTTTCTATTTATAAATACTATAACTACAAAAAAGACTATCTATTTGACAGTCTTTTTTCTTTTGTTAAATAATATTATACTTCTTCTTTATTAATATCTTTTAATAATTCTAATTGGGAAATTAATAAAGATTCCATTTTTACCTTATATATATCAAATTGTTTTTGTATGTCTTCCAATTCTTTTCTTTTTAACTTTATTTCATTTTCTAAGTCACTTACTTCTTTTTGTGCTGATACTCTTGCTTCATTTATAATTTGTTCTGCTTGTTGACTTGCTACTTTTTTTACATCTTCAGCTGTTGTTTGCGCCATTAGTAAAGTGCTTTGTAATGTTTCTTCGATTGTTTTATAATGTTCTATACTTTTTTCTAATTCTGTTATTTTGTTTCTTAATTCAGTTGCTTCTTTATAGTTTTTAGTATAATCTACTGTTAAATCATCTAAAAAATCATCTACTTCTTCAACACTATATCCATTCATCATTTGTTTAGAGAATTTTTTGTTTTCGATATCTAATGGTGTTATCATTTTTTTCCTCCTTAAATAAACGGATTATTAATTTACTCCGTTATTTTTTAGCCAAGAAACTGAAAGTTTACTTTTCATTTCTTCTCTTGCCATTTCATTTGTAATTTCATAATTAGATGGTGCAACTAGAAAAATTGAATTTGATATTTTTTGAATATATCCATCTAAAGCATATACTCCACCACTAATAAAATCAACAATACGTCTTGCAACATCTTTATTTACATACTCTAAATTAACAATAACAGATTTTTTTTCTTTTAAAAAGCTACAAATTTCATCTGATTG
>CANRFI010000012.1 GCA_947629855.1 uncultured Clostridia bacterium | reverse complement strand
ACAAATAAAGCTGCTAAAAAAAGATATTCATTAACAGCTACAGGAAAAGTAAAAAGAACAAAATCAAACAGAAGACATTTATTAGCAAATAAAACAAGAAGACAAAAGAAATCAGGAAAAATTCAAAATGCTTATGCTGATAAAACATGTGAAAATACAATCAAAAAATTATTACCATATGGTAACTAAAAATGACAAATAAAAAGAGGAAGGTGAATAATAAATGGCAAGAGTAAAAACAGCAAGAACAACAAGAGCAAGACATAAAAAAATATTAAAACAAGCAAAAGGTTATTATGGAGCAAAAAGCTACAGATTTAGAATGGCTAGACAAGCTGTTATGAAATCTGGAGTATATGCATATATTGGAAGAAAAGATAAAAAAAGCAATTTTAGAAAATTATGGATAGCAAGAATTAATGCTGCTGCAAGAATGAATGGAACAACATATAGTAAATTAATAGCAGGATTAAAGAAAGCAAATGTTACAATAAACAGAAAAATGTTAGCAGAAATAGCTGTAACAGATCCAAAAGCTTTTACAGAAATTGCTGAAATTGCAAAAAAAGCATAAAAATATAGGGAAGGGAATTAAGAATGTAAATATTTTTAATTCTTTTTTATTGCAAAAAACACAATATTATGTTAAACTAATATGGAAACAAACATTATAAATAAAAGGAAAATAATAATGAAAAATGGACAAATAGAAAAGGAAGTAAAAAAATTAGCAAAACAAAAAAAATACGAAGAAATTTACCAAGTATATGGACCTAAATATTTTAGAAGAGAAGTTTCTGAAAAATACAAATATGCTGATATCGAAAAATTAGAAAAACAAGGAAGATATATTGATATATATGAAAAATATGGAGAAATTGATTGGACAACTTATTTAATTGATTTAGAAAATGAATTAGGTAGAAAACCAAAATTTAAAGAAAGACTATTTAGTCCAGCTATATTAAGTAGAAGAATTGAAAAAATAAAAAGATTTATCATAAGATTACCAATTAATATTCCTATTATGTCTTTATTATTTGCAGGAACTTCAGATGCAATAAAACTTGGAAATTATATGTTATATAAAAAAGAAATACAACAGTACCAAAAAGACATACAAGAATATTCAAAAGCATTTGATACAAACAAGCAAAGTGATATGGAAATTATAATGAGAGTACAAAAAGACTTACACGATTCTATTAAAGGCTACGGAGAACCCAAAATAGATGCATTTGGATATGCAGGAATTACTCTTAAAAATAAAGAAAGTACAGGGGTATGTAAAAACCTTTCTTGTAATATAGTAGATAAGTTAAATGAAATTAATCCAAGCTACAATGCTAGAGAAATTTTATTATATGCTAAATATAGTAATTTTGAAAATAATAATATAGAAAACAATATAGTCCAAGACGAAGAAACAATTATAAAAAATGTTGGAAACATAACAGAAATATATAAAAACAATGTATTAAAACAAAGAATAATAAAAAATGAAGAAAAAGTAGAAAATTATTATTTTAATGATAATGGAATAATTAATGAATACATAGAAAATTTAGACACTTATTATACAAGTATTAGTTACAATGAAGAAGGTATAATTAATTATACATATTTTGCAAATGAAGAAGGATGCTTACTTACTAAGTATAATAAAGGAAAAAAATTAAATGAAATTGTTTCAAATAAAAATGGACAATTACTAATTACTTATAATGAACAACGGGAATGAAATACAAAGAACCAAAAAAAAAGATGTTATGGAAAATAAATTTCTAGAATTAAAAAATAAAAAGCAAGAAAAAAATTCAAATAATGAGCTATCAGATTTACGATATAAAATAACTGGAAATCATACAGTAGTAGCAATTGATATAGAAGAAGATAATGTAACTTTAATTATAGATCCAACAAATCTCGGAATAGGAGTTTATAATGATGGTGAAATAATAATGTTTAATGAAAAAGATCCAGAAGAATCAATATATAAAAGATGCATAGTAGGAGAAATATCATATAATGGTTTTAAAGGACTTTTTGACTATCCAATAAGCTATACAAAAAGTTTTAGAAAATCAAAATTAAGCTTAGAGGAGTTAGAAGCAAAATACGGGTTAGAAGCACAAAATAAAATATTGAAAAAAATAGAACAAGAAGAAAATCAAAAATCAATAAAAGATAAATACAAGATTGATAAAGGTGTTACATATGATTTTGAAAGAAATGTTGTAACAATAGATAAAAGTACAAATTTACAAGAAGAAAAAGAAGAAAAATAAAAAACACGAAAAGTTCGTGTTTTTTATTTTTATTGTTTTTTCATTTTTGGTTTAGAAATAAGAGAAGCTAAATATCCAAAAAATACAGCAGCTGCAATTCCACCGGCAGCAGCTTTAACACCGCCTGTAAATGCTCCAATTAATCCATTTTGTTGAACTGCTTCAATACTACCTTTTGCTAAGTTATAACCAAAACCAGTAAGAGGAACAGTAGCACCGAGCTCCTGCAAAATCAACAAGATATTGATAAATTCCTAAACCACCTAAGATAGCACCTGTTGTTACAAAAATAACTAAAATTCTAGCAGGAGTAAGTTTTGTTTTATCAATTAAAATTTGACCAATAATACATATCAAACCACCAGTAACGAAGCACTTTAGAAGTACCATCCAATCAAAAACATTTGCCCAATCTATATTCATAATAAAGAAACCTTCTTTCTTTTTAAATTTCAATACTAACTGCATGAGCAATTCCAGGAATAGATTCTCCTTGTTGTGAACTAGTAGAATTCATTAAAGCACCAGTTGCAATTAGTAAAATTCTTTTCATTTTTCTTTCTTTTAATTTTTTAAAGAAATATCCAGAAAAAACAGTTGCCGCACAAGCACAACCACTTCCACCAGAATGAGTATCTTGAGCATTTTTATCAAACATTAAAACACCACAATCATTGTAATTAGATTTTATTTGGTATCCCTTAGAAGCTGCTAAATCAATTGCAATTTCTTTTCCAATATGACCTAGGTCACCACTAATTATTGCATCATAATAACTAGGATTTCGACCAGTATCAGTAAAATGAGTAATTAATGTTTCTACAAATGCAGGAGCCATAGCAGCACCCATATTATTAGCATCTTTAATTCCCATATCAACAATCTTTCCGGGGAGTAATATGAGTAATAAAAGGACCTTCTCCAGTTTTTGTAAGTATTGCAGCACCTGATCCTGTAACTGTCCACTGACTCGTAGGAGGTCTTTGATTTCCTAATTCTAAAGGAAAACGAAATTGCTTTTCAGCACTACAAAAATGGCTAGAAGTAGCACATAAAACATTATTTGCCCAAGATTCTACTGAAATTGCACCTAAACAAAGTGATTCTGCAAAAGTAGAACAAGCCCCAAATACTCCAAAAAATGGAATAGACAATTCCCTTAAGCCAAAACTAGAAGAAATACATTGATTTAATAAATCTCCTGCAAACATACAATCTATATCATTTGCAGAAACTCCAGACTTTGAAATAACAGTATTTACAGTTTCTTTAATAATTTTACTTTCGGCCTTTTCCCAAGTTTTTTCACCCCAGAACTCATCATCTAAAGTTTGGTCAAAATATTTAGCTAAAGGGCCTTGTGCTTCTTTAGGACCAACAATAGAACCACATTCTAAAATAGTAGGAGGGGTGTTAAATTTAATAGTTTGTTTTCCTAGCTTTTCCAAAATATCATCTCCTTAAGATTAATAAATTAAACTAAAGTTATACTTTGTGTATTAAATATCAAATACACAATTCCAACTAAAATAGAAGCTGAAATACCAAAAACTAAAACAGGACCTGCAACAGTAAACATTTTACTTCCAACTCCCATAACATATCCTTCAGATTTATATTCCATAGCAGGGGATACAATTGAGTTTGCAAATCCAGTAATTGGAATTAGTGATCCGAGCACCCGCAAATTTACCTATTTTATTAAATAAATTTAGACCAGTTAAAAAAGCAGAAATTCCAATTAAAATAATGGAAACAATTGTACCTGAATTTTGTGTATCAAAACCTCTTTCTTTACATATATTAAGTATGACTTGTCCAATTGTGCAAATTAATCCACCAACCCAAAAAGCATTAAAGCAATTTTTCCAAATAGGTGAATTAGGTGATTTCTTATCTACATATTCTTGATAAGTTTGTTTTGTTTCTAATGGATTCATTTTATACCTCCTAATTATTATTTGTTCTATCTAAATCAACGGTAAAAGAAATATCTAAATCAACAAAATATTCAATAATTTTATTACCATCAATACTTGCGCGTTGCTCTAAAATTTTTACTTCTGATAAATAATCAATTGATTTTGAAGTTTCTTCGATTGCCTTTACAATGGCGTCTTTCCAAGAAACATTAGAATTACCAGTTATTAATAAATGCTTTTTTATTTCCATAATCAACCTCCCAAAATCTTTTACAACTATCTTTTCCGTAAATTAGGAAAAATATACAAAACAAGTAGAATTTTTTATTAAAAAATTATATAATAAAAAAAATATTATATAAAAAGGAAGAAAAAATATGGTAGATAAAATACGAGAAATAATATTAAAAACACTTTATGATATTGATTATAATGAAGCATATTCTAATATTGCTTTAGACAAACAATTAAAACAAGCAAAAAAAGAAAAAATCGAAATAAATAAAAGAGATATAGGATTTATATCAGAAATTGTTTATGGCACAGCATCTTGGAAATTGACAATTGATGAAATTATAAAAAAATATTCTAATATAAAAATAAAAAAGATATCACCTTGGATTTTAAATATTTTAAGGATGAGCATTTATCAAATTGTTTTTCTTAACAAAGTACCAAAATCAGCAGCAGTAAACGAAGGGGTAAATCTATCAAAAAAGTACGGACACAAAGCAAGCACAAATTTTGTAAATGCAATTCTCAGAAAAGTAAATAAAAGTGACTATGACGAATTTTTTGAAATAAAAAATGATGTAGAAAGAATTTCTAAAACTACATCAATGCCTATTTGGATAGTAGAAAAATTATTAGAACAAAAAGAAGTAGAAGATGTAGAACAAATTTGCAAAAATTCTAATATCAGACCTAAATTATATATTAGAATTAATACTTTAAAAATAAATAAGCAAGAATTAATGAATAAATTAAAAGAAGAAAATATAGAATACAAAGATACAGATTCAGAATATTTTTTAGAGTTAAAAGAAATAAGAAATATAGAAAATGTAAAATCTTTTAAACAAGGACTTTATACTATTCAAGATAAACAAGCAGGACAAGTATCCATTATATTAAATCCAAAACCTAATGAAAGATTATTAGATGCTTGTAGCAGTCCGGGAGGAAAAACAACTTATTTAGCAGAACTAATGAAAAATAAAGGAGAAATCAAAGCTTGGGATATTTATCCTCACAGAATAAAACTTGTAAAAGATAATTATACAAGATTAGGAATTACAATAATACAAGAAGAAATAAAAGATGCAACAATATATGAGGAAAAATATTTTGAAAGTTTTGACAAAATATTATTAGATGTTCCTTGTTTAGGATTAGGAGTAATAAAAAGAAAGCCAGATATAAAATGGAAAAGGAAACCGGAAGATATAGAAGAAATAACAAAAACTCAAGAAAAAATCTTACAAAACTGCTCAAAATACTTAAAAAAAGGAGGAGAGTTAGTTTATTCAACTTGTAGTATCTTAAAAGAAGAAAATGAGAAAATTATAGAAAATTTTGTAGAAAAAAATAATAATTTTGAAATAAAAAAACAATTATTAACATTTCAAAATGAAAATACGGACGGCTTTTTCATATGCAAAATCAAAAAATGTAATAAATGAAACAGTATTACAAAAATATTACGTTTTCATTACAAGTATGTTAAATATATTGACTTTTTGCCAAATAATTATAAAATATAGATGTATTTGAAGAAATTTGTAAAATATTCAAGTATGCTTTTTGACCAAATTGCTAAAAATATAAATATATCAATTAAAAAAGAAGGAGATAGACATGGCAAATTCAAACTGCTTAGGGCTTTATATTGAAGAAAATTTAATTAAATATGCAAAAGTTTCAAAAGAACACGACCAAATAAAAGTAGAAGCATTTGGAATAAAATTTTATGATAAAATTGGAGAAGCAATTGATCAAGTAATTCAAGAAACTTATAGTCAAAAAACACCAATTAGTATCAATATGTCAGAAGAAACATACAATTATTTTGATATGTTTGCTTTGCTTACAAAAAATGATTTACAAAAAGCAGTAAAGACAGAATTTGAATCTTTTTGTACAGAAAAAGGATATAATCCAAATGTTTTTGAAACAAGATATGCAATAGTTGGAGATCAAGAAGATAAAGATAAACTAAGAGTTATCCATATTGCCGAAAATAAAATAGAATTAAATAAACAAACACAATTAGTAGAAGGATACAAACTAGCTAATATATCTCCAATATCAATGGCTATTTCTAATTTAATTGATACAACACAAAATGAAAATATGGTTATTGTAAATATAGAAGATACAACAACAGTAACCACAGTATTAGATAATAATATATATAACATTGATAAAATAGAAGAAGGAAGCAGAGATTTCTTAACGAAAATAAATTTAAAAGAAAATTCTTATTTAAATTCTTACGAAATATGTAAAAACACCACTATATATACTTCAGATGGAAAAGAATTACAAGCAGAACAATCACAATATTTAGAAGATATTATGCCTACATTATATTCAATAGTAGGAAAAGTAAGAAATATCATAGCAAGTTATGGAGATAAAATTAAGAAAGTATATATCACAGGAACAGGAGCTTTAATTAATAATGTTGATTTATATTTTCAAGAATATCTTGATACTACGAGCTGTGAAATACTAAAACCGTATTTTATTCAAACAACAAGAGATATTAGCATAAAAGATTATATTGAAGTAAATTCTGCTATTGCTTTAGGATTAATGGGAATAGGAGAAGGAATTTCAGGAATGAATTTCAAAAACCTATCATTTTCAGATAAGCTTCCTAGCTGGTTAAAAATTGACGTTGGTTCAGAAAAATCAGACAAGGAAAGAAAAAATCTTGGAGGATGGTTTACTTGGGATTTAGGACAAGCATTAGATAAAACAGAAACAAGTTTAATTAGAATTGCAATAGGATTATTATTATTAGTAGTAATTTATAGTGGATTTTCTGGAGTTTTAGCTTATCAGATGAAGTTAAAATTAAACGAAGCAAATGAATCAATTTCAGCTACTAATGAACAAATACAACTTGCAAATAAAGACAATCAGCAAATAAAAGCAAAGACAAACGAATACACAAACTTATTAACTGATTTAGAAAATGCAAACAAATTAATAGCAGAAAGAAACAGAACAAGAAATGCTATACCAAATTTATTAAATCAGATAATGTCAATTATACCTGAAAACGTTCAACTAACTTCTATTGAAAACACATCAGGTACAAGTATTGTTATACAAGCAAAATCAAATAAATATGAGCAATTAGGATTTTTTACGGCAAAAATAAAAACAGATCTTATCTTAAGAGATGTAAGTTCATCTGAAATACAAAGAGATTCAAGCATTGTTACTATTAAAATTGAAGGAGAGTTACCATGAGAAAGTCGTTATTACTTGTTTTAATCACATTATTAGTAGCGTTAGCAATTTATATTGCACTAAATGGATTTGCTATTGGAAATGTAGAAGTGCTTAGTTATACAGGAATACAAGAAAGAAATGAAGAACTAGATAGCACAATACAAAACGCCAGCAAATTAGCAGAAAAAGACTTTAAGAATATGATAAATGACGTAGAACAAAATACTAAAAAATTAATTAGTGAAAAAAAAGAATACGAAGACACGGTATTAATAAGTGGAGATGAAACTCGGTTCAGTTGGGCAAATTCAAGAATATAAAGTAGAAACACTATGGGTAAAATTAGGAACTTATGCTACAACAGAAGGTACTATATTGCAAATGGATATAAAAAATTCTTCTACAGGTGGAGAAGGAAGATACGATTTAAACTTCACAGTAAATGGAAGTTATATCGCTATCACAGACTTTATATCTGATATAGAAAATGATAGTATGTTAGGATTTAAAATAGAAGAATTTAAAATAAGACAAGATAGTTCAGACACAGACTTAGTTTCAACATTTGTATGTAAAAACATTGCAATTCAAGATGTACAAGAAACAACAAATTCATCAGGTCAAACTGATGATAATAATACAAATAGCAATAGTACAAATACTAATAATACAAATACTAACGATACAAACACTAATAATGCAAATACTAACAATACAAATACCAATACTACAAATACTAACAGTACTAATACTACAGAGAATGTAGCAAATACTTAAGTAAAAGTAAAGGAGTAGAAAGATGACTAAAAATTTAATAAAAGAATTAATAATTGTATTGTTGTTAGTTTTGGCTATCATATTGTTACTTGGAATATTACTATATGGATATGTTCCAATGACAAAAACGATACCAAATCCAGTATCTTATACGACACCTGAAGATGTGAAAGAAGAATTACAAGCAACAGAAGGTGTTAATGAAGATGAAATTATTATGACATACAAAATTGATTCTAATGATTTAAACAATT
Organism: uncultured Clostridia bacterium; assembly: GCA_947629855.1. Next base: position 16,807 of record CANRFI010000012.1, on the reverse strand, counting down.
ATAAAAGAGTGCAGAACTATAGACCAGGAAAAACTAATCCATTTTCTACTTATGAAGTATCAGGACAAAATGTTGGAACAGCAAATTCAGCAACTGGAGAACAAAGTACAGGAAATAGTAACTCAAATAATAACAGCAATACTGGTAATAATAATTCTGGAACAAACAATAATTATACTGGAGAAAATTTACATCCAGATAAACCTACAAAATAATTATGTTATTAACGTTATATTGATATAGATTCAATATAAATCAAAATATAAAAAATCAAAAGAAAAAAGGAGGGAATATGATGAAAGATCAAAAAGGTATTACTTTAATTGCGTTAGTAATAACAATCATCGTATTATTAATTTTAGCTGGAGTTTCAATTGCTATGCTTACAGGTGAAAATGGAATTTTATCAAAGGCAGTTCAAGCTGGAGATGATACTAAATTATCTGACACAGAGGAAACAATTAAATTAGCAGTAAATGAAATACTTGTAAATGCAAATGGAAAATTAGTTTATAATGCGACAGAAACTACTAAAAATTCAATTACAGATACTACATTAAAAGCAGCACTTGATAAAATAAGCACAAAATATAAACTAACAGTTAGTGGTAGTGGTGAAACATTAACAGTAACAGCAAATGATGGAAAATCAGATTTTGCAACTTTTACAGTTAATGCATCAACCGGTAAAGTTGCTAAATCAGAATAATATAAAGTAAATTTATACTCAATTAAAATTACAGCCATACGCACACTAAGTGTGTATGGCTAAATTTAAAAAAATAGCCAAAGGAAGAAAAATGAACATAGTTTTTTATATAGTATTATTTATAATAGGAACCTTATTTGGTAGCTTTTATACATTAGCAGTTTATAGAATTCCAAAAAAGCAAGATATTACACATACGCATTCTTACTGTCCTAATTGTAAACACAAGTTAGGATTTTTAGACTTGATTCCAGTTTTCAGTTATGTATTTTTAGGAGGAAAATGTAGATATTGTAAAGAAAAAATAAGACCAAGATATTTTATTCTAGAAATAACTTCTGGAATTTTGTTCATAACCATAGCATTTGTTATGAGACTTACAATAGAAACTTTAACATTAAAAGAAATTATTCAATATTCATTTTTTGTATTGTATATAACATTTCTTATGTTAGTTATAGGAATAGATAAAGAAAACAGAAAAATAAACAAATATGTATCTGTTTATGGTATTGTAATATCTATTATGTATATAATATATCTATGCATAGTAGGACAAACTAATATATATAGATATGGTATATATTTAATTCTATACATACTTGTTTTAATTTTTGACACAATAACTTTAAGATGGTATGCAAAAAACAGTTATTTAGCAGGAATATTATTAATGATTATAACTATGGTAACTTATACAGGAGAATACATTACAGGAAACGCCATTATAGCCACTCTTCTAGGAATAGCATTTTATACATTAATCCATAAACTTAAGCTTGGAAAAAGAAGAAAAATTAAGCAAGAAGAGGCAAATGATAAGAAAATAATAAAAAGAATAAGTATAGGATTTTATCTAGGAGTTGCAAACATAATAGTTTTATTATTTGTATTATTCCTTATAAACTACATTCAATAAAAGGAGTAAATCAATATGAATTTTAAGAGTGAAAATGGTTTTACAGTAGTTGATATTGCGATAGCAGTAATTGTTATATTTATTTTTATATCATTAATAGCAATATTATTATATACTCATAACAGCTATGCTCAAGAAATAGAATTAAAATCTAAAGCGACTAATATAGCAGTACAAGAAATTGAAAAAATGAAAAACAAAACATTACAAGATTTAGAAACAGAAGATACTGAATATAGAAACCCACAAGAAATAGAAACAGGCTTTACAAGAGAAATAATAGTACAAGACTATCATGATATTAATCCAGAAAAAATTCCTAATATTGTTAAAAAAGTTACAGTGCAAGTTAAATATAAATTCAAAAAAGAAATTCGAACAATAGAAATTTCTACTGTTATATCAAAGGAGAATTAAAAATGAAGTCACAAAAGGGTATTACTTTAATTTCATTAACTATATATATTATTGGTATGACAATAGCTGTTTCTGTCATAACTGTTCTTAGTTCTTATTTTTATACAAATGTGGATGATAACACAAAAAACATAGACTTATACTCAGAATATACTAAATTTGATAGCTTTTTTTCACAAGAAGTGAATCATAGCAATATAAAAATAATGGAATGTAAAAATAATTATATTGTATTTGATAATGGAATACAATATACATTTATACAAGAAAATAATGCAATTTATAAAGACAAAGTAAAAATATGTAAAGAAGTAGAAAATTGCACATTTGATTATACCATTAAAAACGCAAAATATGTAGTTATTGTTCAAATAAAAATAAACGGACTTGACCTAAGAACTATAGAATATACACTTGAAAATTAGTAAATTTATGTAATTTGCAAAAAAGCAACAAAAACGATAAAAATTATAGTATAATAAAATAGAATAACACGAAAGAAGGGAAAAATTATGGATGCAAGAAAAAGACAACCATTAGGTGTAGAACTTGTAAAGAGGGGAGTAGTAAAAGAAAAAGATATTGAAAATGCATTACAATATCAAAAGGAACATCCTAGTAGGAAAATAGGAGATATTTTATACATATTGAATGCTTGTGATCCAAATATCTTAATTGAAGCAATAGGAGAGATTTTAGGCGAAAAAGGAATAGTATTAAATTCAAATACTATTAAAGTAAAATTAACAGATTATTTTTCTTTAGATGTAGCTAAAAAGAACAAAGTTATTCCATTTGAAGTTTCAAATGGAAAAATAAAAGTATGTTTTGCAAATACTGTAAATAATAGTAATATAAATACTATAAGATTATTATTACTAAATAAAGGCTTAGTAATGGATAGTTATATTACCTTCGAAAGTGACATAGATAGAATATTAAAATCAATGGAGGGAGAAGTAACAACTAACTTCGAAGATACAACAGACCGTACTGACACAATTATTGGTTTAGTTGATAGTATTATAAAAACAGGAATGAAAAGAAGAGCAAGTGATATTCATATTGAACCAATGGCAGAAGAAGTTAGAATAAGGTATAGAATTGATGGTGAATTATTCACAGCAGCAAGAATAAAAAAAGAAAAACAACAACAAATTATTGGAAGGCTAAAAGCAATTTCAAATATGCATCAAGAAAAACAAGAATCACAAGATGGTAGAATTTTGCTATATGAAGATTACAATATCCGTGTATCTTCTCAACCAAATGTATATGGAGAAAAATTTGTTTTAAGACTATTGAAAAAGAATGAAAACATTAAAAATATATTTGACCTAGGATTTCCAGGAACAGAACAAGAATTAAATAAAAGTATAAATAAAAGAAATAGTATAACAATAATTGCAGCTCCAACAGGAGAAGGTAAAACAACAACACTTTATAGCTTTATGGATTACTTAAATAAACCAGAAATTAATATTACAACAATTGAAGATCCCGTAGAAATAAGAATAAAAGGATTAAACCAAATTGAGATTGATAATAAATCTTCTTTCTCAGGTTCTTTAAGAACAGTATTAAGACAAGATCCAGACATTATTCTAGTAGGAGAAATAAGAGATACAGAAACAGGAGAAATTGCAATACAAGCTGGACAAACAGGACACTATGTATTATCTACAATTCATACAATTGATAGTGTAGAGGTAATAACTAGATTAAGAAAAATGGGACTTTCTGATTATGACATATCAAGTACATTAGCAACAGCTATTTCACAAAGATTAGTAAGAAGAGTATGTCCAAAATGTAAGGTAGAAAGAAAGTTTAACGAAAAAGAAAAGAAAATTATAGAAGCAATCGGAAAAAAATATAATGTTGATTTTGACACTAGTGGTACAACATATGAAGCATCAGGATGTAAATATTGTAATAATACAGGATATTATGAAAGAATTGGAATTTTCGAAATATTAAATGTAACAGATGAAATAAAAGAAGAAATTATGACAGGAAAATCTAGTATAGAAATAAGAAAAAAAGCATTAGAGCAAAATTATAAACCATTAATAGTAGATGGTATCAGGAAAGTAATAGACGGATATACAACATTAGAGGAATTAAATAGAAAATTATTAGTATTTTAAATAAATACAAAGGAGGAAATTATGAACGTTGATAAAATATTAGATAAAGCAATTGAACTAGATGCATCAGATGTACATTTGATTTGTGAAAATAAACCAATGCTTAGAGTTGCAAGAAATTTGATACCAGTTCCAGATAGCAAAATATTAACAGTAGATGATATGTATGAAATATATGATTATCTAGTAAAAGGAAATGTTGATAAAGACGAAGTATTTAACACTACTAGAAAGCTAGATACATCATATGAATATAAAAATATACGTTTAAGGGTAAACATTTCTTTAGCAGATGACATTCCATTATGTACTTTAAGATTAATAAAAAATGACTTACCACCATACGAATCTTTAGGAGTTCCAGACATTGTAAGAAGAATGACATATCAGCCACAAGGATTAATTTTAGTTACTGGTAAAACAAACTCTGGTAAAAGTACAACATTAAACGCATTAATAAATCATATTAATGAGAACCAAAATAAAAAGATATTAACTCTAGAAAACCCAGTAGAATATAGACATCATTCTAAAAAATCTTTAATTGTTCAAAAAGAAATTGGAAAAGGTAGAGATAGTTTAACATTTAGTGATGGTGTTAAAAACTCACTAAGAGAAGATTGCGATATCTTAGTAATAGGAGAGATTCGTGATAAAGTAACAATGGAAGCAGCTATTGAAATGGCAGAATCAGGACACTTAGTAATTGGAACATTACATACAAAATCTTGTGCAGAAACAATAGATAGAATGATAAACTTCTATGAAGTAAGAGATCAAGCAAGTATTAAATACTTATTATCATCATTATTAAAACTTGTTATTTCACAAAGATTATTACAAGGAACAAATGGAAAATTAGTATTAGTACCAGAAGTAATGGTAGTTGACAACATTGTAGCAGGTATTATTCGTAAAGAGAAATTAAGCGTATCAGAAATTGAAGACGCAATACAAAGTAACTCAGAAAAAGGAAGTATAGGATTAATTAATTCTTTAGCAGAACTTTTCGTAGATAATAAAATAACATTAGAACAAGCAAAAGCTCAGATTGAAGAGAAAAACTTAGAAATATTGAACAGAACTATTATGCAATTAAAAATCAAACGTGATAAAAAATAAAATAGGAGGTCAAATAAATGCCTGTATATACTTATAGGGCAGTAACAAAATCGGGCGTAATTGTAAGGAACAAAGTAGAATCTTCTAGTAGATTGAACTTGGTAAAGTCATTAAAAAATAGTAATTTAGTACCAATATCAATCGAGCAAGTTTCTTATCGTTCAAACAAAACACCAAAAAAGCAAAAAAGAAATGTTACTGACATACAAGAAATAATGAAAAATGTAAATACTACTCAAATCGGAAGCAAGAAGAAAACACTTAGTGTAAAAGAAAAAGTTAATTTATATTTTGCTAAAACGGAAAAAATAACACCAAGAGATTTAGTAATATTTACTCAAAACTTTTATTTATTAAAAAAGGCCAATTTCAACAATATACACGCACTTAATACAATTATAGAAAGTACTGAAAACTTATCTTTTAGAGGTATTTTGGAGGATATTTTAGCAGGTGTAGAAGCTGGAGAAAATATGTATACAACAATGGAGTATTACTCAAATGTATTCCCATACATATATATTAATATGATAAAAGTAGGGGAACTATCCGGTTCACTTACAACATCACTAGAACAAGCGGTAAAATATTTGGATGAAACAGAAGCCTTAAATAAAAAATTAAGATCAATATTAATTCCTAACATAGCACAATTTGCATTACTATTAGTAATGTTAGTAGTAGGTACATTAGTTGCAATTCCAGCTATTCAAGGTGTATTTGATGAACTAGGAACAGAAGAAGAACTACCAGCTATAACTTTATGGTTTGCAGATTTTGTAGATAAGGTAATTCTGTATTGGTATATACCAGTATTTTTAATAGTAGTTGTTGTTGCCGCAATATTATTTTACATTAACACACCAAAAGGAAAATATAATTTCCACTACTTTAAATATAAGATGCCTATATTTGGTGAATTAATATTTGCACTAGACTTTTCAAGACTAATGAAGGCAATGTTATTAAATTTACAAAATGGTATGAGAATACAAGACTCAATCGAAGTAAGTAAAAACGTAATTAAAAACTATGTTATGCTATCTATTATAGAAACCTCTATAAATAACATATTAATAGGTTCTTCTTGGATTGAGCCATTTGAAAAATCAGGATTAGCAAGACCAATGATTACAGAAATGTTAAAAATAGGTATGCAGACAGACTTAACAGAAATGATGGGAAAATTGGTAGAATATATGGAAATTGATATAGACAACATTATGACAAAAATTATGAAAGCATTACCACAAGTAGTATATGCTATAGTAGGAGCAGTATTAATCTTCTTCGTATTAGTAGTATTAGTACCATGTATCCAAGTTTATATGGGAGGATTCTTATTCTCAGCATATGGAGTATAAAATATTGTCATTATAAAATAAAAGCTGTTGACCATAAATACAAATTTAGGTTGACAGTTTTTCTAATTTAAGTTTAAAATATAAAATAGAGAGGTGAAAATATATGCAAATAGGAATAGATTTAGGAGGAAGTCATATAGCAATAGGGGTAGTAGACGAAGAAGGAAAAATAAGAGAAAAAATAGAAAAAAGGTTAACAAGTGTAGAAAAAGAAAATATAAAGAAATCAATAGAAAATACAATTATTGAACAAGTTAATCAATTTAAGAAACAATACAAAATAGACAGCGTAGGAATAGCAATACCTGGTTGGGCAGAAAATGGTGTAATGATAGAAAGTGGAAATATTGGAATAAACAATTATCCAATTATAGAAAAATTACAAGGAAAAATTAATTTACCAATAAAAATAAGAAATGACGCAAAATGTGCAGCAATAGCAGAACATACATATGGTTGTTTACAAAATTACGACAGAAGCCTATTTCTAACTTTAGGAACAGGAATAGGAGGAGCAGTATTTTATAACAACCAACTATTAGAAGCAGGAAAAAGGCCTGGATACGAAGTAGGACATATGGTAATTGAAAAAAATGGAATACAATGCAGTTGTGGAAGAAAAGGATGTTTTGAAAGATACTGTTCTATGAAAGCTCTTAAAAACAATCTAAGACAAGCTTTAGGATTTGATGAAAGTGTAAGAGGAGAACAATTATTAGATATGATTCGAAAAAACAAACCAGAAAATGAGAATTATAAAATAATAGAAAATATAGTATCAGAATACATAGAAAACTTAAATCTAGGAATAATGAACTTAATAAGAATATTTGAACCTGAAGTAATTGGAATTGGTGGAAGCTTTGTATATTTCCAAGATGTATTATTATCAAGATTAAAAGAAAAAATTAAACCTGAAAGAGAAGACCTTATAATAGAAGTAGCAGTTTTAGGAAATGATGCAGGAATAATTGGTGCAACCCTATAGATACTTTTTTAGGAAATAAAAAAACACTTTAAAAAATTATAAAAAATACTTGAAATAATTACTTAAATATGATATACTAAGGAGCGTATTAATCACACAGAAGTGAGTTTTAAAGGAAGTGCCTATATTAATAGGTCCCAAGAAATGAAGAAACTCTGTGGAAGAAATAACAAAAAGGAGGAAAGAAAAATGGCAGTAGTTGCAATGAAACAATTACTTGAAGCAGGTGTTCACTTTGGACATCAAACAAGAAGATGGGATCCAAAAATGGCTGAATATATATTTCAAGCTAGAAATGGAATTCACATTATTGATTTACAAAAGACATCAAAAAAATTAGATGAAGCATATGCCTTCGTCAAAGAACAAGCAGAAGAAGGAAAAACAGTTCTATTTGTAGGAACAAAAAAACAAGCACAAGAATGTATGAAAGAAGCAGCTCAAAAATGTGGGATGTACTATGTTGACCAAAGATGGTTAGGAGGAATGTTAACAAATTTTGGAACTATCCAAGGAAGAATACAAAGACTAAAAGACTTAGAAACAATGGAACAAGATGGTACATTTGATAGGCTACCTAAAAAAGAAGTAATTTTATTGAAAAAAGAAATGGAAAAATTAGAAAAAAATCTTGGTGGAATTAAAGAAATGAATGAATTACCAGGAGTAATTTTCTTAATAGATCCTAAAAAAGAAAGAATAGCTATTTTAGAAGCTAAAAAATTAGGAATTCCAGTAGTAGGACTAATTGATACAAACTGTAATCCAGAAGAAGTAGATTATCCAATACCAGGAAATGATGACGCAATAAGAGCTGTTAAACTAATTGCTGATGTTATGGCAAATGCAGTTATTGAAGGTAGACAAGGTGAAAGCTTTGAACCGGAAACGCAAGAAGAATTAGCAGTAGAGCAAGAAGAGGCAACTAGTATGGAAGAAGTTGTAGCAGCAGAGGAAGAAGAAACAGAACAAGACACCCAAAAAAACGAAGAAGAAGAATAAAAATAATAAATATAAAAATAGGGCATTACTTAATCTAATGGGAAATCCGAAAGGTAAGGGATGTCCTTTGTTTAAAAGAAAGGAAGGATAAAAAATGATTACAGCAAGTTTAGTAAAAGAGTTAAGAGAGAAAACTGGAGCAGGTATGATGGACTGCAAAAAAGTTTTAACAGAAACTGATGGAGATATGGAAAAAGCAATCGAATTGTTAAGAGAAAGAGGAATTGCAAAAGCAGCTAAAAAATCAGGAAGAATAGCTGCAGAAGGATTAGTAGAAGCTTATATTTCAGAAGACGGAAAAGTAGGTTCAGTTGTAGAAGTAAATGCAGAAACTGACTTCGTTGCAAAAAATGAAGAATTCAAAACATTTGTTATGAATATAGCAAAACAAATAGTAGAAAAAAATCCAAAAGATTTGGAAGAATTATTAGCTCAAGAATCAATTGAAGCACCAGGAAAAACAATACAAGAATTATTAGTTGAAAAGATTGCTACAATTGGTGAAAATATGAACATTAGAAGATTTGCAAGATTTGAGTCAGATGGATTAGTTGAAAAATACATTCATGGTGATGGAAAAATTGCAGTTTTAGTTAATATGAAAAAAGGAAGCAATGAAGTAGCAAAAGATATTTGTATGCAAATTGCAGCTGCTAGACCTGAATATGTAAGAAAAGAAGAAGTTCCAGCTGAAAGAGTACAAAAAGAAATGGAAATATTAAAAGCACAAACAATGAATGAAGGAAAACCAGAAGCAATTGCTGAAAAAATAGTACAAGGAAGAATTGGAAAATTCTATGAAGAAGTGTGTCTAGTAGATCAAGCATTTGTAAAAGATCCAAACAAAAAAATAAGTCAATTACTAAGTGAAACAGATAGCGAAGTAGTAGAATTTGCAAGATTTGAAAAAGGTGAAGGAATAGAGAAAAAAGAAGAAAACTTTGCAGAAGAAGTTATGAAGCAATTAAAATAAGTTTGTTATATTATTAAAAAGTTTGAAATAAAAAAATTTCAAACTTTTTTTATATGTCAAAAGTTTCCGTTTATAATAGCAATTTAACAAATTTAAGAAAATATTAAAAAAATACTGTATTTTTTTTTAAACTATGATAAAATGAGTGTGGCAAAAATATATTTTAAGGAGAGTGGAAATTTTGAGCCAAACAAAATATAAAAGAGTATTATTAAAACTAAGTGGAGAAGCATTAGCAGGAGAACGAAAAGTAGGAGTAGATGCACGGCACAGTAGGAAAAATATGTGATAAGGTAAAAGAAATTGTAGAAATGGGAGTACAAGTTGCAATAGTAGTAGGAGGAGGAAATTTCTGGAGAGGAAGAAATGACCATCAAATGGAAAGAACAACAGCAGACTATATGGGTATGCTTGCAACAGCTATGAACGGCTTAGCACTGCAAGATGCACTAGAAGCAAGAGGAATTTTTTCTAGAGTTCAAACAGCAATAGAAATGAGAGAAATAGCAGAACCATTTATACAAAGAAAAGCAGAAAAACATCTAGATAGAGGAAGAGTAGTAATATTTGCATGTGGCACAGGTCATCCATACTTTACAACAGACACAGCAGCAGTATTAAGAGCAACTGAAATAAAGGCAGATGTAATTTTGCTTGGAAAATCAATAGATGCAGTATATTCAGCAGATCCAAAATTAGACCCAACAGCTGAAAGGTATGAAGAAATTACATATTCAGAAGTGCTAGAAAAAGACTTGAAAGTGATGGATTCAACAGCAACAGCAATGTGTAGAGATAACAATATGCCTTTATTAGTTTTTGGAATAGCAGATCCAGAAAATATAGTAAAAGCAGTTAAAGGGGAGAAAATAGGAACCATTGTCCATTAAAATAATAAAATTATAGATTGGAGAGAAAATTATGGATTATACAAATTTAAAAGAAAAAATGGAAAAAACAATTAATGTATACAGTGAAAAATTAGCAGAAGTGAGGGCTGGACGTGCTAATCCAGCAGTATTAAATAAAATAAGAATTGACTATTATGGCACTCCAACACCAATAAACCAAGTAGCAGGAATTTCTGTGCCAGAAGCTAGATTAATAGTAATACAACCTTGGGATGCAAGTATTTTGAAAGAAATTGAAAAAGCAATTTTAGCATCTGAAATTGGAATTAACCCAAATAATGATGGAAAAGTAATAAGACTAGCTTTTCCAGAATTAAATGAAGAAAGAAGAAAAGAAATTGTAAAAGACGTTCGTAAAATGGCAGAAGAAGCAAAAGTAGCAATAAGAGCTATTAGACGAGACGGGTTAGATGTAGCAAAAACTTCTCAAAAAAATGGAGAAATGACAGAAGATGAACTAAAACAAGCAGAAAATGAAATTCAAAAAATTACAGACAAAAGTATAGAAGAAATTGATGTAATTTTAGATAAAAAAGAAAAAGAAGTAATGTCTGTATAAAATCTACTTATAACTTGGGAAGGAATGTTATAAAAATGGTAAATTTCAAAGAAGAATTAAAGAAATATCAACAGCAAATAAACCAAGAATTAGAAAAATATATAAAAAAAGAACAATGTCCAGAAGAAATATTAAATAAATCTATGGAATATAGTTTAATGGCAGGAGGCAAAAGGTTAAGACCTATTTTATTAATAGTAACATATAAACTTTTTAACAAAAATGTAGAAAAGTGTATGCCATATGCAGTAGCAATCGAAATGATTCACAACTTTTCACTAATTCATGATGATTTACCAGGAATAGATAATGATGATTTTAGGCATGGAAAACCAACAAATCATAAAATGTTTAATGAAGCAACTGCAATTTTAGCAGGAGATGGATTACTAAATTCTGCTTATATGGTTATAAGTGATGATTTAAGTAAAAGTAACAAAGAGGATATCTTACCCAAAATGCAAGTTCTAAAAGAATATGCAATAGCAGTAGATAGAATGTTAGCAGGAGAGTATTTAGATACAGAAGCAGAAGGAAAAACTATCTCAGAAAATGAATTGAAATATATTCATGAAAACAAGACAGGAGCAATACTAAAAGCAAGTGTAAGAGCAGGAGCAATACTTGCAAATGCTACAGAAGAAGACCTGCAAAAGTTAACAAATTATGCAGAAAAAATAGGGTTAGCATTTCAAATAAAAGATGACATTTTATCAGAAGAGGGAAACGAAGAAATTTTAGGAAAACCTGTAGGAAATGATAAAGAAGCTAAAAAATGTACTTATGTTTCTCAATATGGGTTAGAAGATGCAAAAAAAATTTTAAATAATATAACAAATGAAGCAATTCAAGAATTAGAAATATATGGAGAAGAAGCAGAATTTTTGAAGAATTTAGCTTTATATATACAAAATAGAGACAAATAAGTATTAATATGCGGGGTGAACAAATGGATTTAAAACATATTGCTATCATTATGGATGGAAATAGAAGATGGGCAAAATCAAAAGGAAAACCAGCTAATTTTGGGCATAAAGAAGGTGCAAAAACATTAGAAAAAATTGTTAGATATGCTAATAAAATTGGATTGGAATATATAACTGTCTATGCTTTTTCAACAGAAAATTGGAAAAGAGCAGAAGATGAAGTAAAAGCATTAATGATGTTACTTCAAAATTATTTAGATGACTATTCAAAAAGAGCAGATTCAGAAAATATTAGAGTAAAAATATTAGGGGATATAACAGCATTATCAAAAGAAATGCAAAAAAGTATTCAAAACTGTATGGAAAGAACAAAAGATAACACTGGAGTTACTTTTAATATTGCATTAAATTATGGAGGAAGAGATGAATTACTAAGAGCAACAAAGCAAATAGCAAACAAAGTAAAAAATAATGAAATAAACGTAGAAGATATAACAGAAGACCTAATATCTGAAAACTTATACACAAAAGGAGAACCAGATCCTGATTTATTAATTAGAACAAGTGGTGAAAAGCGACTTAGTAACTTTTTACCGTGGCAGTTAGTATATACAGAAATTTTATTTATAGACAAAAATTGGCCAGATTTTACAGAAGAAGACCTAGACTATGCAATTGCAGAGTTTAATAGAAGAACTAGAAAATTTGGTGCGGGATAAAAGAAAGGAAAAATTTATGAATGTTAAAAGAATTACTTCAGGTTTACTAGGATTTCCATTAGTGCTAGTAATCCTATTATTAGGAGATAAAGTTCTAGTAGATTTCGCATTATCAATAATTGCAATATTTAGTATGAGTGAATATTTTAATGCAATTAAAAAAGTTGCTAATCCAGTAAAATGGATAGGATATTTAAGTTGTTTTAGCATTGCATTAATTCATATTGTGCCACAAGAATATTTAAATATGGTAGTAACACTTAGTGTACCAACAATATTAGTAATCTTATTTGCACAAGTAATAGCAACAGATATGAAAACAAATTTTAAAGATATAGCATATACATTTATAGGAATTTTCTATGTTGTATTTTTTATTATGTTTGTAGCTTTTATTGATGGTATGAAAAACGGAAAAATTTTAATCTGGTATGCTATTTTCGCAGCATGGGGAACAGATATATTTGCTTACATAATTGGTAAAAATTTTGGAAAACATAAATTTAGTTCAGTAAGTCCTAAAAAATCAATAGAAGGATGCATCGGAGGAACAATTGGTAGTGTGATTTTAATATTAGTATATACTTATATAGCAAATATATATTGGGGAATGAATTATTCTTATCTATTTATGTGTGGAGTAGGAATAATACTAAGTTTAATCGGTCAAATAGGAGACTTTGCAGCATCTAGTATTAAAAGATTTGTAGGAATTAAAGATTACAGTAATCTTATACCAGGTCACGGTGGAATGTTAGATAGAATTGATAGTTTAATCTTTTTAGCACCATTTGCATACAGTCTATTTACTTTATTATAAATAAGGAGGATAAATGTGATAACATTTTTAATATCAGCATTAAAAATTGTCATATTATTAGGTGTCTTAATTACAATACACGAATTAGGGCACTTTATATTAGCAAAAATTTGCAAAGTAAAAGTAAACGAATTTTCAATTGGATTTGGACCAAAGATATGGCAAAAACAAGGAAAAGAAACTAAATATACTTTAAGATTAATTCCGCTTGGAGGTTACAATAGTATGGAAGGAGAAGAAGAACGTTCTGATGCAGATGGTTCTTTTTCTAAAGCAAGTATTCCTAAAAGACTTATTATTGTAGCAGCTGGTGCGACTGTAAATATTTTATTTGCAATTATTGTTTATTTTACATTATCTGCAACATCAGGAACATATGTATCAAATGAAATAGATGGACTAATTAATGGTTATGCAGCAAAGCAAATTGGTTTAGAAGCGGGAGACAAAATTATAGAATTAAATAAACAAAAAATAAAAAGTAAAAAAGATATAGCAGAAGTAATAGAAAAAACACAGGAAAAAGAAATTGAAATTAAAGTAGAAAGAAATGGAGAAGTTTTAACATATTCAATTAAGCCAACTGAAGTACAATCAAAAGTTACAGGAATTTACTTAGATGATAAATGCAAAATAGTTGCAGTAGAAAAGGGCAGTAGCTCAGAAAGACAAGGAATACAAGCAAATGATATTTTATTAAAAATAAATGGAACATCAATAAATGGAGATAGAAATGTAGCTTTGCAAGAGATAAATAAAGATGGATTAAACATAATGACATTTGTAATACAAAGAGGAAATCAGGAAATAACAATAGAATTGGAGCCAGATTATGTATCAACTTATTATTTAGGAGTAAATTTAAAACCGGCAGAAGATACATTTTTAAATAGATGTATTAATGGAGGAATGCAAACACAAGAATTTTTATTTTCAATTGTTGATAATTTAAAACAATTATTTACAGGTCGAGTTGGAGTAGACCAAATGATGGGACCAGTTGGAATTTCAGAAATAGTTGCTAAAACAGATGGAATAAGAGAGTTTTTTGAAATGTTAGCATTAATTTCTTTATCCTTAGGAGTAACAAACCTTTTACCAATTCCGGCTTTAGATGGAGGAAAGATTTTAATTCTTCTAATTGAGCTAATTAGAAGGAAACCAATGAGTCAGCAAACAGAAATTAACATACAATTAATAGGTTTTGCAATTTTAATTGCATTATCTTTATATGTAACTTATAATGATATTTTGAGAATCTTTTAATTAAATATAAAAATAAAATAGAATAACAATAGTAAAAAGTTTTTAAATCTTACTATTGTTATTTTTATGCTATTTTTACACCAACATAACATTCACATTACATTTTGATTACAAATCTGAAAAAACATTTACAGAAAAAAACATATATGCTAAAATATGAATGTAAATATGTATAACAAAAATAACATAATATAGAAGAATAAAAAAAGGGGGAGAAAAAAACTAAAAAATGAAACAGAAAAATAAGCAAAAAGGAATAACATTAATAGCATTAGTAATAACAATAATAGTACTTATAATCTTAGCTGCAATATCAATAAGTACATTGCTTGGAGAAAATGGATTATTGGCAAAAGCACAATTAGCAGCATTTGCCACAGAAATGAAGCAAATAGAAGAAAATGTACATTTAAAACAAGCAGAATATGAATTAAATAGTTCAGATGGAAGTAGTGAAGGATTATTTAATAAACAGTTAAATGGAAATGATATAACGATACCTGATACATTAAAGCAAGAAATATTATATGTGCAAGATGGAATGCCAGATGAAAGTAGCCCAAAAGATTATAATGTAGAAGATTTTGATAAATTATTAGATGCAGAAGGAAATGTAGGAAATATATACATAGTAGACAAAGAAACAGGAAATGGAAAAGAAAATACATATGTATATGATGAAACAACAGATACAGTATATAAAATCCCACAAACAAACATAGGAGGGCAAATATACCATAGTTATGAATGTGCAGAAAAAGGAAAAGGAGGAGAAGCATCAGGAGAAACTGGAGCAGGAGGAACAACAGAAGGAACTATAGATAAAGAATCAGATGTAATAAAAGTAGGTGAAGAATATTATTATGCACCAAATATGAAAGGATTTAGTTCAAAAGACACATATTTAGTATATTATTCGGATAATTTTGAAGAAGAAAAGGATATACCTGTTGAAGAATACATAAAAGGAGGAGAATTAGCAAACACAACAATAGAAGGTACAAATTATAAATTACATGATTATGGAAATGCAATATGGGCAAATGCAAAAACAGTAGCAAACAATTTAGAAAGTTGGTGGGTATGGGTACCAAGGTACGCATATAAAGTAAATGGCCAAAATGATTCAACACCAATAGATGTAATTTATATAGGACTAGATGATAAACCATTAAATCCTAAATATGATGGTACATTACCAGAAGGATATGAACCACATCCAGCATTTAAACCATCAGGAACAGATGGAAGTAAAAATTTAAAAGGAATCTGGATGAGTAAATATGAGCCAAGCTTAATATATCAAAACAGAGCAACAACAGAAGAATATTATGCACCAGATATGACAGGATTTGATAAAGAACATACATATATAGAGTTATATGACAGTAGCACAGATGAATTTATAGATGAAAAGAAATTATCAGAGGTAGATTTAAACACAATAAATAATGAAAAGAAATGGTATGATTACCAAAATAACATATGGGCAAATATAAAAACAGATGCAAATGATTTAGAATCATGGTGGGTATGGGTACCAAGATATGCATATAAAATAGAAATCACAGGAGTAATAGATATTATTTATATAGATTTAAATGATAAGCCAATTAATACAGAAAAATATGGAAAAGAATTACCAGAAGGATATACAATACATCCAGCATTTGCACCGAAAGGAACAGACGGAAGCAAGAATTTAAAAGGAATTTGGATGAGTAAATATGAACCAAGCTTAACATATCAAAATAGAGCAACAACAGAAGAATACTATGCACCAGATATGACAGGATTTGATAAAGAACATACATATATAGAATTATATGACAGGAGCACAGATGAATTTATAGATGAAAAGAAATTATCAGAGGTAGATTTAAATACAATAAATAATGAAAAGAAATGGTATGATTACCAAAATAACATATGGGCAAATATAAAAACAGATGCAAATGATTT
>CANRFI010000011.1 GCA_947629855.1 uncultured Clostridia bacterium | reverse complement strand
CTGGCGCATTTGCTCCTACATATTCTGTCCAGTTTGTTTGGTCACATAAATATGCTGTTGCTTTTGATCTTTCATTTGCATCATATTTATTTTTTTCATCACATATTTTTTTCCACATTCCATTATATGTTGCTCCATAAGTTGTTTCAAATACATTTTCTGCTCCTGTATAATCAGTATCCGACTTTGCTTTTAATGGTATTCCACTACTACCTCCAAATGCCTCACTTGATGATATTGTATTTGATGATATTAAAAACATTTCTGTATTACTTGCATAAAATACTCTCCAAGCATTCACTTTTCCACCACTTTTATCTTCGTAATCAACTGTTTGTCCAATTACTGCATTTACTTCTGATGCTGTTGCTGTCGAACCACTATTGTTCGTTGCTTTCTCTATAGTTCCATCTTTCTTTACTGTATATACATTTTCATTTGGATATGTTACTTTGAAATTTTCACCATCTTGTTCTACTGTTATTCCATTATCATATTTTTTTAATTCTGCTTCTAACTGCTCTTTTGTTATTTCTCCTCTATTTTCTCCCATTACTGCCACACATGCTAACTCTATTTGTTCTTTTTCTGTTGCATTTTTTGTATCTTCTCCTGCTTTCGTTGCTTGTGTTAATATTCCATTTTCTCCAGTCAAGGTTGCAATTGACACTGCTGCTAATATCAATAATACAATTATTGTAATTACAAGTGCTATGAGTGTAATACCTTTCTCTTTTTCCCATTTCTTTAGTCTTTTTCTCATTTGGTTTTCCTCCCTTTTTCTTTTTTATTTTCTTTGGTCTTTTTGTTTTATGTTACTTTTATATTACTATTATACATATTCTACCACTACTTTTTTTGTATTTCAACATTGACTTTAATTTTTTATAAATTTGTAATAAATCTGTAACACAAAAACTATTACTAATCCTATGTTTTCCTAATAAATTTTATCTATATATGAATATTTAAAAAAATCACTCTATAATATTAGCATTTTGCACATTTTTATGATATTTGTGTTTTTTACTAGTATTTTGAGTGATTTTTTTCGGTTGTTTCATAATTTTTACTGTCAATATTTTGCATAACTTTTTATATAAAATTTTTTTTACTACTTGAAGTTCTTGTTTTTGAGATACAAATTTTAATTGTTACTTTTGGCTAAATTTTGTAATTCTTTTTGTGATAATCCTGTTGCTTTTTTTATATCTTCTATGTCTATTCCTAATTTTAAAAGATTTTTAGTGATTTCTTGAATTACTTCCTTTCTTCCTTCTCTTCTTCCTTCTCTTCTCTGTCTTTCATTTTCTTTCCTAAGTACTTCTGATATCATATCTTCTCCCTCCATTTCTAATTTTTTTAATAATTTTTCTCTGTCTTCTAAGTTTATTTTTTCTTTTAACACAAATCTTATTAATCTTCTTAAAAAATCTCGATTTTTTTCTTTCTTTTCCTTTTCTATTACCTTATTTAACTCTTCTACTAATTCTTTTTCAGTATTTATTTTTTCTAACAACATCATTGTTGATAAAAAGAATTTGTCTTTCTCTAATTCTTCTTTTGTATAATCATTTACATCTAATACATAATAGCTACCTAATTTTATTTGTTCTGACTTCGTTAATTTTTCTTGACATTCTTCTATGTATTTTTCTACATTCCATTTTCTACTTCCTGTATATATTACTATCGGTATTACTCTTGGTAGTTTATGGTCTTTTTTAGTCATTTTCTTCCCTACTATTGCTTTACTTATTATTCCTGTTTCATATTCCAATATTCTCTTTGGCATTGCATAATCTACTTTGCTTTGATGCTCTATCAAAAAGTATATTTGCTTTGTTTTCATTTTATATACAATGTCAGATTCACTGTCTTGAAACATATAATTTATATATTCATTATCATATTTTTCTATTTCTTCTTCTTTTATTTTTTCTTTTATTTGTAAAATTCTATTTAATAGTCCTACTACTTCTTTCTTTTCTTCTAATACTATTTTAAATATTTTATCATGTGGCTGATGTACTTTATATTGATATTTTTTATTTTTTGTACTAGCTTCTACTGCTCTTTTTGGTTCTTTTGTTTTTAGTTTTTCATATTTTAGATAGTCTTGATAGTTGAATTCTTTCAAATTTTTTCTTCCTCCTTATTGTATATCTTTTTGATTGATTTGTCAATGTTTATTTTAAAGTAAAATAAATATTGCTTTTTATTTACACTTTTCTCTTTTGTTTTTGCCTTAATTATTTAATTTAAAAATTTTGAAATTTTTTGATTTTTGATAAAAAACGAAAATAAAATTTTTGATTTAAAAATTTTCTGAATCTTTTTTGGATTGTATGTTTATGTTAATACGTTTTGATAAATTTGTCAATAGTTTTTGTAAATATTTTACATTTTTTACTAATATTTTGAGTAAACTACCTTTACTATTTGGATAGAATCTTACTTAATATAATAAAAAAAACTTTTATAATATTTTAATAACTTGCTTAAGCCACCAAACGGGGCAAAGCGAAGTGCGACACACAAAAGTTTATTGAAAATATTATAAAAGTTTATCAATTCTAATTATGACTTTCTTAGAATATAAAAAAGTTATATTTTTTTATTTATTCAATTCTTCCAAAAACATTTTATTTAGCATTTGTGGATTTGCTTTTCCTTTTGTTTCCTTCATTGCTTGACCTACTAAAAATCCTAATGCTTTATCTTTTCCACCCTTATAGTCTGCTATTGATTGAGGATTTGCTTCTAATATTTTTAGTACTACTTCTTTAATTGCTCCTTCATCTGATATTTGAATCCATCCTTTTTCTTTAATAATTTCTTCTGGGTCTCTTGGATTTTCAAATAATTCTGTTAAAACTTTTTTTCCGATGCTTGAGCTTATAGTTCCATTATCAATTAAAGTAACTAGCTTACCTAGTTGTTTACTATCAAATGGTATTTCTATGGCTTCAGTTTCTGTTTCATTTAAAATTCTTGATATATCAGATATAATCCAATTGTTTACTGCTTTTGGATTATTACATATTTTACTTGCCTCTTCAAATAAGTCAGATAAATATTTAGATGAAGTTATAATATTTGCATCTTTTTCTGATAATTTATATTCTTCTAAATATCTTTGTTTTCTACTTTCTGGCAATTCTGGTAAGTTATTTTTAATGTTTTCAATATATTCTTCTGATAATCTAATTGCAACTAAGTCTGGATCTGGAAAATATCTATAATCTTGTGCATCTTCCTTGTCTCTCATAGAGAATGTTTTTCCAGATACATCATCCCATCTTAATGTTTCTTGTTCTATTTTTCCTCCATCTTCTAAGATATCAATTTGTCTATCTATTTCATATTCAATTGCTCTGGTAATACTTCTAAATGAATTCATATTTTTCATTTCAGTACGAGTTCCAAGTTTAGTCTCTCCTTTTTTTCGAACTGAAACATTAACATCTGCCCTAAAAGATCCTTCTTGCATTTTGCAGTCTGATACTTCGATATATTCCAAAATAGATTTTAGTTTCTTCAAATATTTTTCTACTTCTTCACTACTACGAAGGTCTGGCTCTGATACGATTTCAATTAAAGGTACTCCGAGCTCTGTTTAAATCAACTAAACTTCCTCCTCCAAATTCATCATGGTTTAATTTTCCTGCATCTTCCTCAATGTGAATTCTAGTTAGTCTAATTTTCTTTTTTCCTTCTTCTGTATCAATTTCTACATATCCATGTTCACACAAAGGTTTATCATACTGAGATATTTGATAAGCTTTTGGAAGATCTGGATAAAAATAATTTTTTCTATCATTTTTAGAATCTCTTGCAATTTCACAATTAGTTGCTAGTCCAGCTTTTACCGCATATTCAACAACTTTTTCATTTAATACTGGTAAAGTTCCTGGCATTGCCATACAGATAGGACAAGTATGTGTATTTGGCGCTGCTCCAAATTCTGTTGGACAAGAGCAAAATATTTTTGTTTTAGTTGAAAGCTCACTATGTACTTCTAACCCTATTATTACTTCATAGCCTTCTCTTGACATTTAATTTCCTCCTTATGTGTTTTTTAGTGTTTTTTAACCCGCTCCAAAAAACACCATCTATTCTATTATTTTATAAGCATATTTCAATGCTAATATTCTTTTTACTGCTTTATCTATTGTATCTTTTGAAATTTTTCCGTTATTTACTGCTGTTACTACTTCTTGTTTTTGTTTTGCAAAATCTGATGATATAATCATATCATTTCCAGCTAAAACTGCTTGTACTGCTGCTTCTCCATTTTCTACATAACTTTTAACAGCATCCATTGCTAAATCATCTGTCATAACAATTCCTGTAAATCCTAAATCTTCTCTTAAAATTTTATGTACATTTTCAGATAGAGAAGCTGGTTTTTCACTATCCATACATTTTACTACATTATGATTAACTAATACTGTTGGACCATTTGCTGCTATTCCTGATTTAAAAGGTAAAAAGTCCGAAGTTTCAAATGTTGTATAAGGTCTTTCATCAATTGCTATTCCAGTATGTGTGTCTACATTATTTCCATAGCCTGGAAAATGCTTCATTGTTGAAATCATTCCAGATTCATTCATAGTTTTTATTAGTTCTGATATATAGGTTGCTGTTTTTTCTGCTCCTCTTCCATAAGATCTTTGATATATAAAGTCTGTACTAGATGTTGGAACATCTGCTACTGGTGCTAAGTTCATATTTAGTCCTATACTTTTTAATAACTCTGATTTTTCTTTTGAATCTTCTAATATTAATGGTAATTGTCCTTGTTGCCACAAGCTTTGTGGAGATAAGAATTTTGTGGTTCTAAATGCTGTATGGTCGCTTACTCTTACAACTGTTCCACCTTCTTCATCTACTCCTAATAATAATTTTATTTTACTAGTTGATTGACAATTATTTAATTCTGTAAGCATTGATTCTTTTGTTTTATCATCAAAATCTCTACTAAATAGTATATATCCACCTGGATTTTGTGTTTTTATTTCATCTAGTACCCCAGTTTCTGGATACCTTGCTAAAAACATTTGTCCTACTTCTTCTTCCAATGTCATAGTTTTTAATAAGTTTTCAGCTTTAGTATAGTATTCTGAAAATATCCCTTCTTCTAAAGGTATCGCCTGAGTAGTAGTTGTTGTATTTTCTTTTACTTCATTTTCTGTGTTTGTAGAATTTTCTTCTTCTTTATTTTCTACACTACTAGCAACATTATTGTTTTTTATTTCTTGATTCTGTTCAGTGTCAAATAAATCTGTGGCAAATAATACTCCTGCACTAATTATTAGTATTATTAATACAACAAGTAAAATCCTATTTAATATTTTTGATTTTTCATCTCGTTTTGCCATAAAAAACACCCCTTATCCATTATTTATTATTTTTTAAATTCTGGCTTATAATTTTCTCTGAATTTTATTACTTGCTCAAATGCATAAGCTGCATTTAATATTGTTTCTTCACAGAATCTGTTTCCTATTAATTGCATACCAATTGGCATTTTCTCTTTATCCACACCACATGGTATAGAAATTCCTGGAAGTCCTGCAATATTTACAGAAACAGTACAAATATCTGCTAAGTACATTTCTAAAGGATTATTAGATTTTGTTCCAATGTCAAATGCTACTGTTGGTGATGTTGGAGTTAATATAATATCATATTTTTCAAATCCTTTATTAAATTCGTTCATAACGAGTGTTCTAACTTGTTGTGCTTTTTTATAATATGCATCATAGTATCCAGAAGATAATACGTATGTTCCAAGAATTATTCTTCTTTTTACTTCTGATCCAAATGCTTCACTTCTTGTCTTTTTATATAATTCTTTTAAATTTTTAAATTCTGGTGTTCTATATGTATAACGAATTCCATCAAATCTACCTAAATTCGAACTTGCTTCTGCACATGCAATTATATAATAAGTTGCTAAAGCATAATTTGCTACATCTAATGAAAATTCTTCTATTGTTGCTCCTAATTCTTTATAAATTTTAATTGATTTTTCTAATGCTTCTTTTACCTCTTGATTAATACCTTCTCCAAAAAATTCTTTTGGTACGCCTATTTTTAGTCCTTTTATATCATTTTTTAATGATTTTGTATAATCTATTTTTTCTCTATTTACTGATGTTGAGTCTTTTTCGTCTGCACCTGCAATAATGTTTAATAACATAGCACAATCTTGCACATCTTTTGTAATTGGTCCTATTTGGTCTAAAGATGATGCAAATGCTACTAAACCATATCTTGATACTAGACCATATGTTGGTTTTAATCCTACTACTCCACAAAAACTAGATGGCTGTCTAATTGATCCTCCTGTGTCTGATCCAAGTGCCCAAGGTACCATATTTGCCGCTACTGCTGCTGCACTTCCACCTGATGAGCCTCCTGGTACTTTATTTAAATTCCATGGATTTTTTGTCTTTTTAAAGTAAGAATATTCTGTTGAACTTCCCATTGCAAACTCATCCATATTTAGTTTTCCTAAGTTTATTATATTTTCTTTTTCTAATTTTTCTACTACTGTTGCTGAATATGGAGCTACAAAGTTTTCTAGCATTTTAGAACTACAAGTTGTTTTTACTCCTTTTGTGCACATATTATCTTTTATACCTATTGGAATTCCAGCAAAATCTCCTTTAATTTCTCCTTTTTCCAACTTTTCTTGAATATCTTTTGCTTGTTCTAAAGCATTTTCTGTTAATAATGTGACAAATGCTTGTACATCTTGCTCTTTTTGGCTAATTCTATCACAGTATGCTTTCGTTATATCTGTTATAGTTAATTCTTTATTTTTTAGTTTTTCTTGTAATTTATGTACAGGTAATTCAGTAATATCCATTATTTTTATTCCTCCTTTATGTTTATGATTTTAAAGAACTTTTGGTATTTTGAACATATTTTGTTCTTTTGCTACGGCATTCTGTAATAGAGCTTCATTATCATTAAATATTTTTACTTCATCTTTTCTAAATACGTTTTGTGTTTCGTTTGCACCTATTGTTATGTCTAAATCTTCTACGGGTGCATTATTTACAATGTTTGCAAAATTTAAAATGTCTTGCAAATTTAATAAGTAATTGTCAATTTCATTTTCTTCTATGTTTAAATGGGCTAAATTCGCAATGTGTAAAATTTCTTCTTTGCTTACTTTCATTTTGATCACTCCTTGTTCTTGTTTCGTTTTTTATTATATCCTTTTTCTATCAAAAAAGCAACTATAAGATTATTGAAATAATAAAATTAATTTTAAAAAATTCGCAAGTATTTGCTACTTACGAATTTTTTTTAAAATTCTAATTTTTCTTCTACCCAAGCTGTTACTTCATCAATTTTTAATCTAATTTGTTCCATAGAATCTCTATTGCGAATTGTAACTGTATCATCCTCTAATGTGTCAAAATCAACTGTAACACAATATGGCGTACCAATTTCATCTTCTCTTCTATAACGTTTTCCAATACTTCCTGTTTCATCATAATCGCACATAAAGCTTTTTGAAAGCTTATCATACACTTTTTCTGCTTTATCTGATAATTTTTTTGAAAGTGGTAAAACAGCTACTTTATATGGTGCTAAAGCTGGATGCAGATGTAATACAGTTCTTGTATCTCCATCTTCTAGCTTTTCTTCCTCATAACTGTCACATAAAAATGCTAGTACAACTCTATCTGCTCCTAATGAAGGCTCTATTACATATGGTATGTATTTTTCGTTTGTTTCTGGTTCTTGATATGTTAAGTCTTGTTTTGAATGGTTCATATGTTGTGTTAAGTCATAGTCTGTTCTGTCGGCAATTCCCCATAATTCTCCCCAGCCAAATGGAAAGGCATATTCAATATCTGTTGTTGCTTTACTGTAAAATACTAGTTCTTCTTTTGAATGATCTCTTAAACGAATTTTTTCTTTTTTTATACCTAATGACAATAGCCATTTTTCACAATAGTCTTTCCAATATTTGTGCCACTGTAAATCTGTTTCTGGCTTACAGAAAAATTCTAATTCCATTTGTTCAAATTCTCTTGTTCTGAAAGTAAAATTTCCAGGTGTAATTTCATTTCTAAATGCTTTACCTATTTGAGCAATACCAAATGGTAATTTTTTTCTTGTTGTTCTTAATACACTTTTAAAATCCACAAATATTCCTTGAGCCGTTTCTGGTCTTAAATAAATTTCTGATTTTGCATCTTCTGTTACACCTTGAAATGTTTTAAACATTAAATTGAATTTTCTTATATCTGTAAAATTATGTTCTCCACAATTTGGACAATTTATTTTGTTGTCATCCATATATTTTATCATTTCTTCATCTGTCATTCCATCTGCAATAATGTCTTTTCCATTTTTGTGTGCCCATTCTTCAATTAATTTATCTGCTCTATGTCTAGTTTTGCAAGATTTACAGTCAATTAATGGATCTGAAAAACCTCCAACGTGTCCGTGAAGCTACCCATGTTTCTGGGTTCATTAATATGGCTGCATCTAACCCTACATTATATTTACTTTCCTGTATGAATTTTTTTCTCCAAGCTTGTTTTACATTATTTTTTAATTCTGCTCCCAAAGGTCCATAATCCCAAGTGTTTGATAGTCCTCCATAAATTTCAGAACCAGGATAAATATATCCTCTGTTTTTGCAAAGTGCTACTAATGTATCCATTGATTCTAACATAAATTTTCCTCCCCTTTTATTTTAAAAAACTTCTGAAATCTAGTTATATTGCATAAATTATATTATCGGGTTTAAAAAAAGTCAATAATTTTATTAAAAATTATTGCTTAATTTCCTTTTTTATGCTAATATAATAAATGTATCTATATTATAGGGGTATAGTGTTAATGGTAGCACACCGGTCTCCAAAACCGCTTGTGAGGGTTCGAATCCTTCTGCCCCTGCCAATTTTTATTTCTTATATTTATTTTATTTCGAGGTGATTTTCATTTTTAAAAATTTTAAACTTTTTTATTGGTTGTTATTAATAACCTCTTTTTTTGTTATTATCTTTTTTGTCCCAGTTTTTAATTCTAACTATTTTTCTTATTTTAATGAAAATAATGAGATTTTAGATTTTAATCCAAATGGGTTTGTTTGGCCTATTCCAGGATATACTAAAATTAGTTCTTATTTTGGAAAACGTAATTCTCCTACTAACCGGTGCTTCTTCTTCACACGCTGGAATTGATATTCCTGCACCTCAAGGTACTAAATTTATTGCTGTACATGATGGAGAAATTACTTTTAGAGAATTTTTAGGTGGTGGCGGTTATACTATTACTCTTTCCTTTGATGATTATAAAATAAGTTATTGCCATTGTGATCCTAATTTTATTGTAGAAGTTGGAGATTTTGTGAAGCAAGGACAAGTAATTGGTTTTGTTGGTCCAAAAAATGTATATGGAGTAAAAGGAAATCAATATAAAGATATTAATGGTAATCCTACAAATCGGTGCTACAACTGGTCCACATCTTCATTTAGGAATACGTATAAATGGAGAATATAAAAATCCTTTAAATTATTTTTAAAGGATTCTTTTTTTACATATCATCATCTTCATCATTACATCCATTGCATCCATTGCAATTTCCACCTTGGCATCCGCCTTGATTTTTTTCTTCTCCATCTATGTCTCCTGACCAATCTAATTCTATTATGTTTTCACACTCTGGACATTTTACTTCTGTTTTATTTTCGTCTACATCTATAATAAATTCATAATTACAGTATGGACAAACAATTTCGAAGTCAAATCCATCTTCTGAATAAATATCTCGCTCAATATTATCAATTACTTGTTGCATTTGATTTATTTGAGATGTTAATTTATTTTGTGTGTTTTCTAATTTTGCAATTTCATCTTGTTTATAGTCCATTATATAATCCATTTGGTCTAAAACTATATCTAAGAAACTTGCAAATCTTTGCTTTACATATTGTAAATCTTCTTTGTCTTTCATATTTTTTTCTATGTCATCTAAAAAACTTTTATATTCGTTTTTTAATATTCCCATTTTGCTAATCACCTTTCTTATAATCTTTCCATATATTCGCAAGTTCTTGTATCTATCTTTAAGATATCTCCAATATTTACGAATAATGGAACTTGTATTTCTAAACCAGTTTCTAATTTTGCTGGTTTTCCTGAAGTTGTTGTAGTGTTTCCACTAAATCCTGGTTCTGTATATGTAACTTCTAATTCCACAAAAGTTGGTGGCTCTACTGCAAATGTATTTCCTTTATATGAAAGCATTGTAACCTCCATATTTTCTTTTAAATATTTTAAGCAGTCTCCTAATTGGTCTTCATTTAATGGAATTTGATCATATGTTTCATTATCCATAAAATAATATAATCCACTATCATTATATAAATATTGCATAACTTTTTTCTCTATTTCTGCTGCTGGGTATTTATCTGATGGATTGAATGTTTTTTCTAATGTTGCTCCTGTTATTACATTTTTTAATTTTGTTCTTACAAATGCTGATCCCTTTCCTGGTTTTACGTGTTGGAATTCTACTACTCTATATACTGCTCCTTCCATTTCAAATGTTGTTCCGTTTCTAAAATCTCCTGCTGAGTATACTGATGCCATAATTATTTCTCCTTTCTTATTTTCATACAATATATTTATTTTACTACATTTTTCCAGAAAAATCAAGTATTTATTAGTTCTTATATTATAATATAATTTTTCTCTGATTTTGTTAAACTTATACAACCAAATTTTGTAATTTGAACTGTATCTTCTATTCTTACACCAAATTTCCCTGGTATGTAAATTCCCGGTTCGTTTGTAACTACCATATTTTCTTTTAATTGTGTATCAGACTGATAACTAACATATGGTGCTTCGTGAATTTCTAATCCTACTCCATGGCCTAAACTATGAATTAAATCATATCCATATAATTTAAAATCATTTTCAACCATTTTTGTAAGTAGTCTGGTATTTGCACCGTCTTTATATTGTTCATTAGTTTGAATTTGATTTTTCAATACTAAATCATAAATTGGTTTAATTTCTTCTGGTACACTTCCTACAAAAAATGTTCTTGTCATATCTGAACAATATCCATTTACCTTGCATCCCATATCAATTGTAATAATATCTTTTTTTTGTATTTTTCTATTTGTTGGAACGCCATGTGGTTTTGAAGTATTTTCTCCAGATAAGACAATAGTTTCAAAAGATACTCCATCTGTCCTTGTCTTATAATATTCTTCTATTTCATTTGCTATTTGCCTTTCTGTCATACCTGGTTTTATATAAGACAAAATATATTTAAAACAATTATCTGTTATTTCACAAGCTTTTTCTAGATTTTTTATTTCTTCTTCATCTTTTATCATTCTTTGTTTTTCAATGATGTGTTCTGTTTCTACAAAATTATTTATTTTGAATTTTCTAATATATTCTTTATACTTTGCATAAGAAATATCATGTTCTTCAAAACCAACATTTTCGCAGAACATGAAGAAGTTTTCGTAATCATCTTTTGATACATCATGCGAATCATATACAATAATCTCGTCATATAAAGTTAATATGCTATGTACTTGTTCAATATATCTACTATCTGTAATATAAATATTCTCTTTTCTCGTTAAAAGCAAAATACCTTCTGCTTCTATGTTTGTTAAATAACGTATATTGATAGGATTTGTAATAATTAATCCTTGCAAATCTAAACTTGACATTTTATTTCTTAACCATTGTAACTTAGCATTCATATTTAACCTCCATTATACATTCCTAATGTAAAGATTTCTAACAATATAATTTTTATTTGTTCAAATGGTACATACATGCTAATAAATGATGCAATTACTATAAATGGTCCAAAAGGTATGTATTCATCTGATTTTTTAATTTTTGTTATAAGTAATAAAATGCTTAAAATTGCTCCAATTAGAAAAGACATCAAGGTTATAATAATTATATTGGATAATCCAAAAAATAATCCGAAGTGCTCCCATTAATTTTACATCACCAAATCCCATTGCTTCTTTTCCATAAAATAGTCCTCCAAGTAATGTAATTAATAAAAATATTCCTCCACCGAGCAAGCATTCCAAGTAACATATTTATTGTAATTGCTACACTAGATAAGCCATATAGAAATGCAAAAATAAATCCTATTTCAAATATTGTTAAATTTAGTCTATTTGGTATTATTTGCAATTTAAAGTCTATTACACATACCGATAAAAGCATTGGTGTTAATATCAAAAATTTTATTAAATCTAAATTTGCAATTAAAGTTTCTTTAATTCCAAAAACATATACTAAAC
Source organism: uncultured Clostridia bacterium (assembly GCA_947629855.1). The sequence goes on along the minus strand of CANRFI010000011.1, from coordinate 13,869 downwards.
CAACATAAATTACTGCCGTTACTAACATTAATATATAATTTGGTTTGAAATTTAACCTATATTCAGTAATTATATCTTTTGAAATTACTCTTTTGTATTCTGGTAGTCTCTTATTTGCCCAATCTACTATTTGTCCTACTATTATTCCCATTATTAATGCTACTACGTAATATGCAATATGTACATCATTTAAATACATTGTTTATTTCTCCTATACTTTTGTTTTATTTTATTTTCTAAAGGTCTTTTCCATGCTGTATACCAGAAGTCTTTTGAGTCAACTGGGTCAACTAAAATAGTAAACATTTTACATCTATTTCCCCCGAATTACATCTGTGAAAATTTGATCTCCTACAACTCCTATATTTTCTGGCTTTTCGCCTAATATTTTTTCCACTTTTAAAAATCCTGATTTAAATGGTTTTTTGGCTAAATTTTGATATTTTATATCCAAAGCTTTTGATACTTCTTCTACTTTTTCCTTATGATTTGTGTTAGATAATATATATAGCTTTATTCCTTGTTGCTTTAGGTTAGTTGCCCATTCTACAACTCCTTTTGATAATCTTCTATTATAATCTATTAAGGTATTATCTACATCTAAAATTAATGCTCTAATATTATTTTTTTGTAAGAATTCTATGGTTATTTGTTCTACCTTTTCAAAATATGCTTTTGGATATAAAATCATGTTTTCCTCCGCTTGATAAATATCAATTATATATTATCAATTTGAGGTTGCTTTGTCAAGGTCATTTACAAAATCTATGTTTTCCAATAGTAACAGTCATTGGTCTTGACCAAATCCATTTATTTGTAGCTGTTGCAGGATTAAAATAATAGATTGCTCCATAACTTGGATCCCATCCATTTAAAGCATCTTGTGCTGCTTTTTTAGCATTAGAATCTGGTGTTAAATTAATTTGGCCATCACTTACTGCATCAAATGCTCCTGATTGATATACTACTCCTGATATTGTATTTGGGAAAGAACTGCTTTTTACTCTGTTCATTACAACCGCTCCTACTGCTACTTGCCCTGTATATGGTTCCCCCCTTGATTCTGCATAAATTAGTTTTGCCAATAAATTTACATTGCTAGAATTACTAGAACTGCTTGTACTACTTGAATTATTAGAACTAGATGAACTACTAGAATTATAAATTCCCATTGCTCTTAAAGTTGCAGGACCTGCTATTCCATCTACTGTTAATCCATTTTTTCTTTGGAAATATCTTACCGCTTCTAATGTTTTACTACCATAAATTCCATCAACATTTCCATTGTAATATCCCCATCTTTTAAGTTTTGTTTGAATTTGCGTTACTTCACTTCCTCTTGACCCATATTTTGATAATGTTTCAACTGTATTTTCCTGAAAAACGCTTATTATAACCATTGTAAGTGTTAGTATAATTGTTATTATTGCTATAATACTTACATAATTTTTGTTCTTAAACATAATAAAACCACCTATTAATAAAAATTTTTCTTAACGTTATTTTTATCAATATTTGGTTTTATTATACATCTATGAACAATGTTTACAAAGAATTGTTTCTAATCCGATTTGCAAATCAATTAACCCATTTTTGTAATTATAATCTAAATCTCTCAAATTTTGCAAAATTTCTTTTAATTCTGATTCTTTAAAATAACTTGCTTGCATTTTATATTTACTTACCAAAAATGTTTGATTTGGTTTTAAGTCTAAACTACTTATAATGTCTTCTCCATATTTTAATGAAAGTTTAACAAAATATAATTTTTTAAAATGATTATATAATGTAATTAAAATTTTCTGAATTGGCTCTTTTTCATAAATTAAATTTTTTAGAACTTCTAATGCTTTTCCTATTTCTCTTTTTCCTAGTGAATCTGTTAAATCAAAAATAACACTTTCCAATTTTTTTATTGCTAATTTGTCTATATCTCCTTTTTGTATCGTGCCATTTGGTCCTACATATTCAATTAATTTTCTAATTTCATTAATTAATTCTTGCATATTAGTTCCGAGAACATTCAATAAGATATTTTGATGTATTATCATCTATTTTTACTTTGTATGCATTGCAAATTGCTTTTAATCTATTTGCTATTTGCATTGGTTTTTGGTAATCAAATTTGCATATAATGCCAATCTTTTCTATTGTCTTATATAATTCTTGTTTTGAATCTGCTTCTTCCTCTACAAACACTAATATTACAGATTCTTTTATAATTTCTATGTTTTGCTCTATATAATCATTTATTTTTTGTTTTAAATTTGCTATGTCTGCATTTTTTCTTTTTCCTTCTTTTTTGAATAGCCCGGTGTTTCTAGCAATTATTAATTTTTTCTCATATCCAAAACTAGGTGTTTCTATATCAGAAATTAATTCATTACAGTTTGTATCATCTATTGTTATAAAATTAATTCCTTTAACTGTTTCTCCAAATAGATTTTTTATCTTTTTTAAAGAAGATTCTAATAAAAATAATTCTTCTCCATATAAAAGATATATACTTTCTAATTTTCCATTTTTTAATTGTTTTTCTAAGTTTTCTATTGTTAACATTATTTTCTCCTAGTTTATAACTATCTTTCTAACATAATCCTAAATACCTCTGCTACACTCCATGCTTGGGTAATTGCGCCTTTAGGAAGTTGTGGTTTTTTTGAATCATAAAGTTCGCTAATACCACCTAAACAGCCATTATTGTAAATTTCTTTTTGGAATGTTTTTTTAGTATTTTCAATAAAATCATCTAATTTTTCCTTCCATATTTTTTTATCTTCTGCTTTTTTTGCTACTTTTAAACCATTTTTTAAACTATCATAATATAATCCCAATAGCCAAGGCCATGTAATTCCTTGATGATAACTACTATCTCTTTGTTTAGGACTTCCTTCATAAACTTCTACATAATTTTCTTCACCTTTTGCTAATGTTTTTAGTCCATAACTATTTAATAATTTTTCCTCGACTGTTTTAATTATTTCTTTTGCTATTTCTGAATTTGGTTCAATGACTGGATGACTTAAAGATAATGCAAATAGCTGATTTGGTCTAATTTTATCATCTCCAATTACATCATATAAACATTTTTTTTCTTCATTATAAAATTTGTTATCAAAAGATATTTTACATTTTTCTGCTAATTCTTTATATTTTATAGTCATAATTGGATGTTTGAATTTTTTTGCTAATTCTTGCATAATTTTATTGGCATTATACCATAAACTATTTATTTCTACAGCTTTTCCATTTCTTGGTGTAACTGCCTTTTCATTTACTTTCGCATCCATCCATGTATTTTGTGTTTCTTTAGTTCCTGAAACAATTAAATTATCTGAATCTAAGTAAATGTTATTATTGTCTATATTAATTCCATTGCAATAATTTTCTATTATTTCTTGCATTACTGGATATATTTTTTCTTTAATAAATTCAAAATCTCCTGTGTAATTTATATATTTATAAACTTGCTCAAATAGCAATAATGAGGCATCTACACTATTGTATAAAGGTCTATTGTCATATCCTGAATAACCATTTGGAATTAAGCCATATTTTACATCTCGAACCATAGTTAGTAAAACTTCTTTTGCTATTTTAAACCTCTTTGGTATTAATAATAACCCTTCAAAAGAAATTAATGTATCTCTTCCCCAATCTAAAAACCATGGGTATCCTGCAATTATAGTATGTAATCCAAAGTTTGGTCTGTTTACAATAAACTTGTCTGCTGACATTAAATATGTTTTTATTAAATTGTCATGTTCTAATTCTTTTGCTGTCTTTTTTTCTTTTCTGTTATCAATTAACAAAGATTCATTAAATATTTCTCCTAAGCGTATAATTTCGTTATTTATGAATTTTCTTACACTTTTTTGTTCAATATTTTCTTCTAAAGAGCATATAAATGAAAGTTCTTTTTCTTGTTTTGCTGGTATTTGCACTTCATAAACTCCAGGAACTACATGATTTTCTACTGGGTCAAATCCTCTTTTTTGTTCTTCTATGTAAAACATATTCTTAAATATATCATCTTTGTGTTCTATGTAATTTCCTTCTGATAAATACATATATATTGGTGTGTGTGAATTATCTTCTAAAATCGTCTTTACTTTTGTTTTGTTTATTTCTTGCTTTATTTTTAAGTTATCATTTTTATTCATTTGATGAAAGTCTCTAAAATTTATAATTGGAGCAATTGTTAACTTTGCTTTTGTACCATTGTTTTTTATTTTATAGAAAACTCCTACTGTATTGTGTCCATATTCCATACATACCATTTTTGTAATTTCTACTTTTCCTATTTTGTATTTAAAAATTGGCACATAATCTTTGCTAAACTCTTCTTGATATTCATATCCATGAGAAATATAAGATTCACATATATTTGTATATAAATCATATTTTTTATTTCTTATTTCGATACTCTCATCTAATTTTGATAATACTAAAAATCTTCTTGCAGGTGGTGTTAATGGTGCAAATAATAGTCCATGATATTTTCTAGTATTTGCTCCTATAACAGTAGAAGAACTAAATCCTCCTATTCCATTTGTTATTAACCATTCCTTCTTTAGTCCTTCTTCTAAATTTAATTTTTCCTTTGTTATTTTCATTTTTTTACCTCTTTATTTTTATTTATTTGTTGTTCCTTTTTTTAATCCTCTTGCACTTTTGGGTTTTGTTGACGTTTTTCTTGTTTCACTTTGATTTTTTTCTTGTTCTAATAGTTTTTTTCTCTTTTCTAATTCTAATTGTTTTCTTTTTTCTAGCTCTAGTCTACGCTTTTTTTCTAGTAATCTCTTTTTCCTTCTTTCTTGTTCTTTTTGAGTTTTTAGTTTTGCTTTTTGGTCTGCTTGTCGTATAGAGTTAATTCTATCACTATATTTATTGCTAAACTTGCTTTTGCTCTTAAATTTATTTGGATTTTCTTTTTGTGGTCTTTTTGCCTTTTTTGCCATATTCTTTTTGATTTTTTCTATTCTTTTTTCTTCTCTTAATTTATTACTTAGCATTAAATATTGAGGGTCATTTTGTTTATCTTGATATTTCAAATCATCACAAATTAATTCAATAATGGAAGATGCTACTAAATCAGGATCGTGTCTAATATGTCCATCTAATATAACAGATAAGTTTCTTTGTAAAAATTTAATTCCTTTTACTTTATCAATATCTTGTTCAACTAGGTCTTGTCCTTCCATATTGTATCTTTTTATAAATTCTGGTACTACTTCTCCTGTATCATAAATACAATAATCAATAATACCATTTCCACAATGTTCAATAATAGCATTTAAATGGTCTGATACACTGTAATTATCTGTTTGCCCAGGATCTGTCATAATGTTACTGATATATACTTTTATTGCTGCACTCTCTTTAATTGCTTTTGTTACACCATTTACTAATAAATTTGGTATAACATTAGTATATAAACTTCCTGGTCCGATAATAATACAATCTGCATTTTTGATTGTTTCAATTACTCCATCTGCTGCTCTACAATTTGATGGGTTCAACATGATACGGTTGATTTTTGTTATTTTTTCTGATACTACTTCTGGAATTCTAGATTTTTCTTCTACTATATATCCATTTGCAAGTTCTGCTACAATATTCATTTCGTCTAATGTAACTGGCATAACTTTTCCTATCATATTAATAACTTCATTACTTTTTCTAATAGAGTCTGTAAAATTTTTATTTACTGAATTCATTGCAGAAAAGTAAATATCAGAAAATTTGAGTCCTTTTAATTTTCCAGTAGTAAATTTATAGTCAAATAATTCTTTAACTTGTTTTTGATTACTGCTTAATGCAACAATACTTTCTTTTACATCTTCTAATGGTAATAGTTCTAATTCTTTTCTTGAATCATTTTCTTCTCCATAGTCTGATATTGTTACAATTGCTGTTAAATTACTTGTATAATTTTTTAACCCAGAAAGTACCGTATTTATTCCTGTTCCGCCACCAATTACTACAATATTTGGTCCTTGGTCATAAACAGTTTTATCAAAAATAAGTGATTTCATATTAATGTTTTTCTTATTTTCCATGCGGTCATCTGTTGCTTCAATTAAAATTTCTAATGTCCTTTTATTTAAAAAGATTAATCCCAATACTATTGAAATAAATCCTAATACAAATATAACTACAACTTTTCCTACTTCTTGGAACGAAATTTCCTTCATTACTAGTATTTTTGCTAATCCATAACATGCTAAAATAATTCCTATTAGTATTAAAAACATCCATCTTTTCATTTTATTGCTTGATTTGAACCATTGCATAAAACCTTTCATTTTACTCTCCCACTATCTCTATTTCTAATTCTATTTTCTTTCCAAATTTTTTATATATTGTACTTTTTACTTGTTCTATTAATTCTAGAACTTCTTTTGCAGTTGCATTTCCTTTATTTATAATAAATCCACTATGCTTGGTTGAAACCATAGCATCTCCTATGGAAAAGCCTCTTAAACCCGCTTCGTCAATTAATTTAGCTGTAATAAAATTTTCTCCTCTTTTAAATGTGCTTCCTGCACTTGGATATTCTATTGGTTGCTTTTCTTTTCTATAATTTTTGTATTCATCCATTTTTTTCTTGATTTCTTCTTGTTTTCCTTTGTATAGCTCTATATCTGCCTCTAATATTATGTATTTTTCTTTTTTGAAAATACTTGTTCTGTATCCAAATTCTAATTCCTCTGGCATAAATATTTTTTCATTACCATTATAATCTAAGCATTTTACACTTTTTATTATGTCTTTCATTTCTTTTCCATGTGCTCCTGCATTCATTTTAATTGCTCCACCGAATTGTTCCTGGTATTCCTGATAATTCTTCTAGTCCTGCTATTTGTTTTTTTAAACAAATTTGTGCTAATTTACTTAATTTTTCTCCTGCTCCTACTGTTATTTTTACTTTTTCATTTTCTTCTTTTATTTCTGTTTTTTCTAGTTTTATATTTAAAGTAATTCCTTTTATTCCTTCATCTAATACTAATATATTGCTTCCATTTCCTATAACTGTTATTTTTATATTATTTTTTTTTGCAAAATCTAACACTTCTTTTAAGTCTTCTATTGTTTCTATTGTAATAAAACATTCTGCTAGACCTCCTATTTTGAATGTTGTGTGCTTGCTCATTTTTTCGTTATATTTTATTTTTTCTTTCGCAATTTTTAAGTTTTTACTTAGGTTTTCCATTTCGAAGAAATTCACTCCTTTTTGATTTTATTTCTTTTCATGTTTACCTTATTTTTATGTTTTTTATTTTACTATAATTTTCTTAAAAAATCAAGCTTTGAAATCTACCTGAAAAATATTTTTCAAAAACACATTTTTCTATTGGCAAATAATAAAAAATATGATACAATACAATAAATTTTAAGAGAATTTGTCAAAAGATGAAAGGAAGTAAAATTATGGAACTAAATAGATGTAGTAGATGTGGAAGTTTTTATGTATCAGAAGGAAATGTATGCCCTAAATGTAGTATAAAAGACGGAGCTGAATTTTCAACTTTTAAATCTTATGTACAAGAAAATGGATTAGAAAGTTCTCTTAATACAATTTCTAATCAAACAGGAATTTCTGTTAAAAATTTAAATAGATTTTTAGAATATGAAGAATTTCAAAATTATCAAAAAAAATTAGATAGTATAGAAGAATTAAAAAACGCTATTGACAAACTCGAAAATATACAATAATAGGAAGGTGTTAAAAACAATGAAAAATGTTTTTGAAATATTAGAGGAAAGAGGTTATATTGAGCAACTTACTCATCCTAAAGAAATCAAAGAACTTTTTGGAAAAGAATCTGTTCCCTTTTATATAGGAATCGATCCAACAGCAGATAGTTTGCATGTTGGACATTTTGTTTCTTTAATGGTAGCAAGTCATATGCAAAAATATGGTCACAAGCCAATTATTTTAGTTGGTGGTGGTACTGCAACAATCCGGAGACCCATCTGGAAAAACAGATATGAGAAAAATGCTTTCTCGAAAAGAACTAGATTATAATGTTGAATGTATAAAAAAACAAATAGAAAAATTCGTAAGTTTTGAAGGTGAAAATGGTGCTATTATCGTAAATAATGCAGATTGGTTATTAGATTTAAAATTCATCGACTTTGTTCGCGAAATTGGTAGTCTTTTTTCTGTTAATAAAATGCTTGCTGCTGAATGTTATAAGCAAAGATTAGAAACTGGTTTAACCTTTTTTGAAATGAGTTATATGTTAATGCAATCTTATGATTTTCTATATTTATATAACAAATATGGTTGTAAACTTCAAATGGGTGGAAATGACCAATGGTCTAATATAATTGGTGGAGTTGAATTAATTAGAAAAATTGGAAAAGATGATTCTTTTGGTTTAACATTTAAACTACTTACAACTAAAGAAGGCAAAAAAATGGGTAAAACAGAAAAAGGTGCTTTATGGTTATCTCCAGAAAAAACTTCTCCTTATGAATTTTACCAATATTGGAGAAATATAGAAGATGCAAGTGTTGAAAATGTATTTAAAATGCTTACTTTTTTGCCATTAGATGAAATAAAAGAACTTTGCTCTTACCAAGATGAAAGAATAAATGAGGCTAAAAAAATTCTAGCTTTTGAAATAACAAAATTAATTCATGGTGAAGAAGAAGCCCTTAAAGCAAAAGAAGCTTCAGATGCCCTATTTAGTGGAAATGGAAATCTTGAAAATATGCCTACTGTAAAATTAGAAAATCCTAATATCTCTATAGTAGACGCTATTGTTTTAACAGGTATTGCACCTTCAAAAGGTCAAGCAAGAACTTTAATTACACAAGGTGGAATTTCATTAAATGATGAAAAAATTTTAGATGTTAATTTTAATCTTTCTGATAAAAACTTTTCAGATGGTTATGCAATTCTAAAAAAAGGTAAGAAAATATTTTATAAATTAGAGGTATAATTTTTATTTATACCTCTTGTTTTATCTACTTTTTTCTACTATTTCTACAATATCTGCAATATATTCTCCAATTATTGGTATGTTTAGTGTCACTATTTTTTGTAATATTATTACTAATATAGCTGTAACAATTGTAACTCCTATTCCAATTCCCACTCCTCTAAAAATTCCTGCAATTAGATTTCTTACTATTATTTCTTTTCTGCTTCCGAAGGATATATGCCCACTCTATATAATTTCCTTTTTCTAATGTGTTATTTAAATTATCAATTGATTTTTCTAATAAATTTATCTTTTTCTTTTTAAACAACATAAAAATCCACCTATATTTTATTATAGTGGATTTTTATATATTTATTCTTTTACTAAAATTTATTTTGATTTTTTTGTTACACTATTAATATTTGTATTGGAAGATGTATTATTCATATTAGTTACATTATTTTCATTATTTGTATTTTCTAATTCATTTTCATTTCCGTTTTCTTTCTCATTTTCTTCTTCTTTTAATTTTTCTAAAGATGTAATTAAATCTTGCAATTTTTTAATGTCGTTTCCCATCATCTCCCAATTATTGTTATTAGTAGAGTCTGTTAAATTTTTATTTGCTCTAATAATTGCTTCTATTAAACCATCTACATCATCTGTATTTTCTACTTGTATATCAACAGCATGTGTAGATAATAAATTTTGTAATGCTATTTCTAAATTGTCCCCTATTGCTACTTTATTTCCAGATGCTACTATTATTTTCTTTAAAACAGGTATTTCTGATTCATTTAGCATAGTTTGATAGATTGGTTCTACATATAATAAAGTATTATTAATTGGGACAATAATCATTTGTTTTGTAAGCTTTGTTCCCGTTATATTTAACTGATCTAACTGATTTGAAATTTCTTCATCTTCTTCTATTTGTGTATCTAACTGCATAGGACCTACTATATTACTATCTGCTGAAAATTTATATAACTGTAATTTATTAGAATTACCCTCTGTTGTTCCTACTAAGTAAGAAATTATATTTTGTTTTTCTTCTGGTGTATATACTTGTATTAGTCCTAGTTTTTCACTATTTTTATTTTTTACTAATGTATAATATGGTTCAATATAATTTCCTGATGATCTTGTGTTTCTAGCACTATTATATTTTACAATATCCCATAAATCATCTGCTCTATACAATACCTCTGGCTTTACATTATGATATATTTTTAAAATTTCAGTTTGTACATTGTATAAAAATTTTGGATAAACAATATAATTTGATATATCTTCTGGAATTTCTTCATTTAAATCTACAAATAATGTACTGTATACGTTTCTATATGCCATAATAATTGGATCACTTCTGTCTGTTATGTAAAAAGACATTGTGCCATCATAGGCATCTACTATTACTTTTACTGAATTTCTAATATAGTTGATATTTTCTCTAATTCCGTTATGTTCAATTGTTGTATATTGTGAATATGGATAACTGTTTGAAACTGTATAGGCATCCAATACCCATAAAATTTTTCCTTCTTCTGTTATTACTGTGTATGGATTTTCATCATAAATTAAATATGGAATTGCTTTTTTTGCTCTTGAAATAATATTACGGTTAATTAATATTTTACTTTCATTTGTTATTTCATTTGAAAATGCTAGATTTAAATCTCCTTCTGTTACTCCTAAAATTAATCTATCTAAAAATCCCAATTGTAATCCAGCTTTTCCGTTATAAATAGAAGTATAATCAGTTCCGTCTTCATCGGTATAGTCATATTCTTGTTTATTTTTAGCATTTGTTGCAATAATTTCGTTTGTTTCTAATCCAAAATAGATTTGTGGTTGCTTAATTTTTATTTGCTCATCTTTTCCTGAAACTTCTTTTTGTAAATACTTAATATTTCCTGATTCTGTGCTTTCTGTTGCAGATACTATAATTGCTCCCATTCCATGTGTATATTCATATGTTTTATTATTATAAGTTCTTCCAGAATTTATAATTTCCCTTGGTGCAATATATACTAGTTTATTCTCTCCGTTTATTGCATATTTTGCTAAATTTGCATTTTGATAAGAAAAGTATCCTGTTTCTGTTTGACTATCTTGTAGTGTTTTTAATACTGCATCTTGACTAATAACTGGTATATTATCAATTATTCTACTATTTTTTTTGACTTCCTCTTCTGTTACTGTTCCTGAATTTTCAACATTGATTTCTTCTATATCAATATTATAAGCATTTTTGGTATTATTAATATTTTCAGCTATATACTCTTTTTCTCTGTCTAATTCATTTGAACCTACAAATATCATATCAAAAACTAACATACACAAAAATAGTACTACTAAATATGCTGGTATAACAGCTAAATTTTTTAATACTTTAGATGTATTTGATTGTTTAAAGTGTTTTAAAGCTCTATATACAAATATTACAATAATAAATGCAAATATAATATATCCCCATAATTGTATTGTTGTCTCTGTTATTCCTGCTCCTACTATTTCAATTTCACTTTTTATGGTTAGTAATTTACCAAATAACATATTTTGTGTGTTTAAAATAGTTAAAATTGCAATTCCTGTAACAATTAATAAAATATTTCTTATTATTTTTTTCATGAATAAACTATTTTTAAACATATTGCCATCAATACCATCAAAAAATCGATTAAATATAATTACATAGTATAATGCCATATATATTGATAATCCTACAAATAAAATTGTAAAATAAAGAACAATTGCCTCAATTATTGGCTTTTGAAACATATAAAAAGCAATATCTAATCCAAAAACTGTGTCTTGAATTCCAAATGAAGTAGAATTTACAAATAACATAATTTTTTGCATAAAAACTGCTGAAACTATAATGCTGACAATTGCTGAAATAATTAATGCTAATGATTTATTTAATAATCTTGGCAATGGTTTATTTTCTTTTTCGAAAAATGGCTTTAATCCTTTTTTTATCCCTCTATTTGTAAAATATATTACAATATATAAAAATATAAAATTAACTGCCATGATTCCATATCTATATATTATATTAGTATAAAAAATGTTTATATATTGTTCTCCTAATTCCTTATACTCTAAATAACTTGCTCTTAATTGTACATAACTAATTATTATAAATATTAGTAAAAATAAAATTACTAACATCATTCTTGTTCTATTTTTTCCTTTTCTATTTCTGTCTCTTGTTTCTCTAGTATTGGCTGTGTCTAAAATAGTTTCCTGTTTTTTATTTTCTTCCACTTAATATACCTCCTTTATTTTTAAATAATTGCTTTTACAAAATCTTCTGAATTGAAAATTTCCATGTCATCAATTTGTTCTCCTACCCCTATAAATTTTACAGGAATTTTATTTTCTTCTACAATACCTATTACTACTCCACCTTTAGCTGTTCCATCTAGTTTTGTTAAGACTAATCCTGTAATATCTGCTTCTTCTTTAAATGCTTTTACTTGTGCAATTGCATTTTGCCCTGTAGTTCCATCTATTACTAGTAGTACTTCTTTATCTGCTTCTTGCATTTCTTTGTTGATTACTTTTTGAATTTTGTTTAATTCATCCATTAAATATTTTTTATTGTGTAATCTTCCAGCTGTATCTACAATTAATACATCTGCTCCTTTTTCTTTTGTTATTTTAATTGCATCATACACAACTGATGCTGGATCTACACCTTCTTCTCTTTTTACAATGTCTGCTCCTGCTCTTTGTGCCCATATTTCTAATTGTTCTACTGCAGCTGCTCTAAATGTGTCTGCTGCAGCAACTACTACTTTTTTACCATCTTTTGCTAGGCGATTTGCAATTTTTCCTATTGAAGTTGTTTTACCCACTCCATTTACACCAACTACTAAAATAACAGATGGCTTTGTGTTTAAGTTTAAACTAACATCAGTTATATCTAATATTTTTTGCATTTCTTCTCTTAATGCTTGTTTTACTTCTTCCTCTTCTTCTATTTTTTCTTTTTTTAGTCTTTCTCTTAAACTTGATATTATTTTAACAGATGTATCCATCCCTATATCAGACATTATTAGTATTTCTTCTAATTCATCTAAAAATTCTTCATCTACTTTTCTAAAGTTACTAAATACGTTGTTTATTTTTTCATTGAATGAACTTTTTGTTTTGTTCATTCTTTGTTTTAGCTTATCAAAAAATCCCATTAATTTTTCTCCTTTTTTCTTTTCTATTTTTGCAACTTTATTTTATCATAAGAACGCAAAATAAGCAACTAGCTAGTTATAACTAATTGCTTAAATGTACTAAAAAATTAGCAAGTTCATTTTGAATTTTTTAACTGCACCTTCTATACTTGCTTGTTCTAAGATATCGATTTCTTTAACTGCCATAGTCTATCCCCTTTCAAGTAAAAAAATAAAAAACACCTACATAAGTAAGTGCTTTCATAAATTTTCTTTTAATACATTGAAACTTCTACTATTTTAAAAGTAGCAGTTTTAATGTCTTCTAATATATCAGAAGACACAAATTCAAACGCCTTAAAATCTTGACTTTGTCCAGCGTTCAAATTGTCGGCATACACATAATCTGTTGTTATTCTTGACCCATCTTCTTTTACTGCTTCAATTTGTATACTAAATGTTTTGTTTTCTAATGATTTATTTTTTACTGTTACTGGAAGTTCTGTTTCAGTTGTATATTCACTTTTTGTCACTTTAAACTCTCCTATATTGACATCCACATAATTTGCCAATATTTCATCTGTCTTACCGCCTGTAGCTGTATCCATATTGTCATTAAATGTGTCAACTGCATCATTTAATGTGTCTGATAACGTTTTTTGTGATTGCAAAACAACAACTCCTGCTATTATGCATATTATAAGTCCTGCTATTGCCATTCCTTTACTAGCTTTTTTTACTAATGATACAATAGC
>CANRFI010000010.1 GCA_947629855.1 uncultured Clostridia bacterium | reverse complement strand
ATTTTATACATGGTTCAATATCTTCATAGAATGTATCTGGATATTGATATGCATTTAAGTAATATCCAAGATATTTATCTTCGCTTTCTCTACGATGTTTTGAAAAATCTTTATCCTTATGAATAGCTAATGTATCATCGAAATCAAAAATTACTACTTTAATATTATCCAAATTAATATTTTCTATTTTCATGTTTTTCTCCTTATTGATAGTATAACAATAAATTCAATATTTTTCAACATTAACATGTCTTATATTTCTTGACATATTCTTAAAATGTCTAGATTGGTTAAAAATTTATGAGCCCTCGAGCAAAGGAGACCACGACATCTTTGCAAAACGAAGTTTTGAAAGTGTCATAGTGGGTTAGATACTTTCGTTAGAAAGTTATATAATAGTTCCAATTGGTCAATTTCTTACTACCTACTGAAAGACACAATAATAAACCGAAATAAAACAAATTATTTAGTGTACTTAACTAAATCATTCTCCCCTATGAGTTTTGACCAATGGTACAAAACTCGGGGGATAATGTAATATATACTGAAAAAAACTAATAAAAAAATATCATCCTTTTTCAGGATGATATTTATATATCTGCTCTATTAGTTCGAACAGATACGTCGTTGGTGCGGATGAAGGGACTCGAACCCCCACGCACAGGCACTGGTTCCTAAGACCAGCGCGTCTACCAATTCCGCCACATCCGCATTTATAATAAATTATATATTTTATTTGGCTACATATACTGACATTGTAACGAGCGAAGCTCTAACAATCTCAGCAAATTCCGCCACATCCGCATTTATAATAAATTATATATTTTATTTGGCTACATATACTGACATTGTAACGAGCGAAGCTCTAACAATCTCAGCAAATTCCACCACATCCGCATTTATAATGAATTAATAAAATATACACATACATTATATTAGCATATTTTTATTTGCTTTGTCAAGGGATTTTTATACAAAATATAGAATTAATCCTCCAACAATTGCAACAATAAAGCCTAGAATTTTTAGCCCATTAGATGCTTCATTTTGGTCACCAAATCCAAAGAATTTTTTTGTTAAAATTCTTGCATCATAAATAAGTATAACTCCTAATAATACTATTATTATACCAATTAATCTTATAATAATTTGCCACATTTCTATCAACATCCTTTTTATTTCTACATTTTAATGATACTATTTTCTATGGAAAAAGTCAAGAAAAACCCCTATGCTTATCTGCATAGGGGTACGGAGTGCATAATGAAAGTATCAACTTCGGTCGTAATATTGGATGCTCTTAAGGCTTCTCTTATAGCCTGTTCTACGTCATTAGTATTTTTGATAATGCTGGGGTTTTCATTTAAATCGATAAATCTCTGTCCCCCTACTTTTCTCAATGCTACTTTTAGAGCTAAGTAGTAAATTGTCCTTGGATGATAATTGCCTACAAAGATTGCTTCATATGTCTTCAAAAACATAATTGCTTCTTTCAAGGCCTGGACTCCAACCAACTGTGTCTCTCCATGATAGCATTGAAACTGATGAACTATGAACTCTGCATATGATATTGAGGAACTATTAGGCTGATAACGATAGCCACTTTCCTCCAAATTTTCCCTCAGTTGATATTCACGATACCTTGTTAAACTTCTCCGTTCTCTTTTGTTGCTTTTTTTACTTCTCATATTGCCTCTCCTTTTTCCTTTGTTTCAGAGCATTCGCCCTATTTACAAGTTACATAGCCTATTATGGCACTACTATAATTATATCACATTTTACATAATATTTCAAATTTTGTATACATTATATGCTTTTTCTTATATGACTTTATAATTTAATTTTACAAAATTATATTTCAATTCTATTTCTAAATTTATCTTTAATTAGTTCTTTTAATAGATTGTTTTCATTTTTTTCTAGTTTTGGATCTTCTGAAATAATTTTAATTGCTACACTTTGCACCATTTTTAAAATTGGCATATCTTCAAATAAATTAGCAATCTTAAATTCTGGCAATCCGTGTTGCATAGTTCCAAAGAAATCTCCAGAACCTCTTAGCTCTAAATCTTTTTCAGATATTATAAATCCATCATTTGTTTCACACATAACTTTCATTCTTTCTCTTACTGTTTCGCTTTTCCCTTCATATTTTAATATACAGTAAGACTGATGTTCTCCTCTTCCTACTCTACCCCTTAATTGATGTAATTGTGCTAATCCAAATCTTTCAGCATTTTCAATTACCATAATATTGCTATTAGGTACATCAACGCCAACTTCTATTACAGTTGTAGAAATTAAAATGTCTATTTTACCTGATTTAAACTTTTCCATAATAGAATCTTTTTCATTAGGTCTCATCTTTCCATTAATATATTCAACTCTGTATTGTGGAAATATATCCGTTTTATAAGTTTTATATAGTTTTTCTACAGATTTCAAATCTAATTCTTCATTTTCTTCTACTAAAGGGCATACTATATATGCTTGATGTCCTTCTTTTATTTGTTTTTCGATAAAATTATTCACTCTTTCCGTCATATTTTTCCTTACTGCAAAGGTTTCTACTTTTTTTCTGTTTGGTGGTAATTCATCAATTATAGAAATATCTAAATCTCCATATAAAATCAATGCTAAAGTTCTTGGAATAGGCGTTGCTGTCATAACTAAAACATCAGGGTTTTCTCCTTTATTTGCAATTTTTGTCCTTTGTTTTACTCCAAATCTATGTTGTTCATCAGTTATAACTAAGCCTAAATTTTTGAACTGAACATTTTCTTCTATAATTGCATGTGTTCCAATTAAAATATCAATTTCACCATTTACTAATTTTTCTAGCAATTCTTCTTTTTTCTTTTTTGATATTCCAGATACTAAAAGTTCACATCTAATATTTAAGTTTTTTAAAATTTTTTGAAAATTATCTAAATGTTGTCTTGCTAATATTGCAGTTGGTGCCATAATTGCTGCTTGATATCCACATTTTACTGCTTTATATGTAGCACACATAGCAACTACAGTCTTTCCAGAACCAACATCTCCTTGTAGTAATCTATTCATAGATTTTTTAGATTCCATATCACGGTCAATTTCTTCTAACACTCTTAGTTGAGCTTTTGTTAATTTAAATGGTAATTCATTTATTACATCTGACATTTTTGCTTCTTTGCTAAATTCAATTCCGTCTTTTTCATTCATAATATTATTTTTTATTTGTAATAAAGCAAGTTGCGTTGATAATAATTCTTCAAATACTAATCTTTTTCTTGCCATATTAAAGTCTTTTAATTCTATAGGAAAATGAATTTTTTTTATAGCTTCATTAATTCCTTCTAAATTATACTGTTCTAATAAATATTTAGGCAATGTTTCGTTTAATTTACCCTCCACTTCTAGTAGTCCATTTTCCATAATTCTTCTTAATATGTTTTGTGATAATTTATAAGTTAATGGATAAAGTGGAATTATTTTTCCGGTATTAAAATTTCCATTTTCTTCATCAAATACAGGAGAAGTCATTGTTACTTTTCCAAAATTATTTGTAATTCTTCCATAAAATTTATATTTTTGACCAATTTCAAATTTAGTTTTTAAGTAGCTTTGATTAAACCACATAATTGTGGCTACTCCTGTTTCATCTCTAACTGATAGCTTTTGCATAGTTTTTCCTTTTAACCTTACATCTGAAAGCTTGTCACAGGCAACTACTTCTATTAAAGCATCTTCACCATTTACACACTCTTGTATACTTTTTATTTTACTTCTATCTTCATATGCTCTTGGATAATAAGTTATTAAATCTTTTAATGTAAATATTCCCAATCGATTTAATAGTTCTGCTCGATTGGGTCCAACACCTTTTACATATTTTATTTCTTTATCTAAATCCATTTTTTTCTCCTTGAAAGATAAATAATCTTTCTATATTTTTAATAATTTGAAATTTAATCCATCTGCACTTACTAGCTTAAATTCAATTCCTTCATAATTTCCTTCCACCGCTTCTTGAATTGCTATACTATGTAAATGTCCATAATAACATCTTTTTACATTATATTTTTTCATAATTTGTGTAAATTCAGGTGTTTCATTATTTTGGATATTTTGTTTAGTAATAGGAGGATAATGCATAAATACAAGAATTTCATTTTCATTGTTTGGGTTTAATTCTTTTGCTTTTTTTAATGATAATTCTAATCTCATTAATTCTCTATTTAATAATTTTTTATCCTCTCCTTCTTCCTTTTGTCCCCAACCTCTTGTACCTGCTATTATATAGTTTTCAAATTTATATGCTGAATTGTAAAGAAAATCAATAGTATTGAATTCATTTTCTTTTAAAAATTTTTTCATACTAGTTACAGTTGTCCACCAATAATCGTGATTTCCTTTTAACATTAGCTTCTTTCCAGGTAATTCATTCAAATAATAAAAATCTTCATAGGTATCTTTTAAATATGTAGCCCAAGAAAAATCACCTGGTAATATTACTAAATCTTCTTTTTTTACTTTTTCTATCCAATTTAATTTTATCTTTTCTTGATGTCCTTCCCAATTTTCTCCAAATATGCTCATTGGTTTTTCTTCATTAAAAGACAAATGTAAATCTCCTATTGTATAGATTGACATTTTTTATTCTCCTTATTTTTCATTTAATTTTAAATTTGGTATAGCATTTAATTTTAAGTCACTTCTATATCCTGCTATATAATTATAGTAACCGGCTGATGCTATCATTGCTGCATTATCGGTACATAATTTTAATTCTGGCATATAAATCTTAATTTGTTTTTCTTCTAATCTCATAAATTCTTTTCTAATATAAGAATTAGCTGATACTCCTCCTGCTAATGCTACAGTTTTTATACCTGTTCTAGAAATTGCTTTTTTTACATTTTCCATTAATGTTTCTGTTATTGTTTTTTGAAAACTAGCACACAAATCTTGCTTACTTATTTCTGGTTTTTTGTGATGTAAATTTATAATTGCTGTTTTAATTCCGCTAAAACTAAAGTCTAAGCTATCATCTTCAAAGTGAGTTCTTGGAAGTTCAATATTTGCTTGTCCTTCTTTTGCTAGTTTATCCACTTTTGGACCTCCAGGATATCCGAAGCCCTACTACTCTTGCTACTTTGTCAAATGCTTCTCCGAATTGCATCATCTCTTGTTTTTCCGAAGCACTTCAAATTCTGTATAATCTTTTACATGAACAATTTGTGTATTACCACCTGACATCATAATACATAAAAATGGTGGCTTTAATTCAGGATAAGTAATATAATTTGCTGCAATATGTCCTTGAATATGGTTAACTCCTACTAATGATATTTTATTTGCAAAAGCTAATGCTTTAGCATAAGAAACACCTACTAATAGAGCTCCTACCAAGCCTGGTCCATAAGTTGGTGTAATTGCATCAATTTGGTTTAGTTTTATATTAGCTTCATTTAAAGTTTTTTTTGTTACTCTTGAGATTGCTTCAATATGATTTCTTGATGCTATTTCTGGTACTACTCCACCATATTTTTCGTGAATTGGAATTTGCGTATCTATAATATTAGAAAGAACCTCTCTACCATTTTTTACAATAGCTACAGAGGTTTCATCACAGCTTGTTTCAATTCCGCATTGTTATAATATCTTTTTTCACTATTTACTCCTTTTTATAGTCCAAATATTAATCTTCCTAAACTCATTATTCCATTTGATACTGCATTTATTACTGGTGAAATTATTGTACTTGCTATTCCTGTTATCCAAATTACTACAAATATAATGTAAAATATTTGCTCATTATTTCTAAACCATTCTTTTGCATTATATGGTAAAAATGGCATAATAATTTTAGATCCGTCCAATGGTGGTAAAGGTATTAAATTAAAAATTCCTAACCCTATATTAATTGCAATTGTATATTGAATTAACATCATTATAATATAACCAACTGTAGAACTCATAAATGCCATACCTGCAAATTTATATATTGCATAGTAAATTAATGTAAATACAATTGCTAATAATATGTTCATTGCAGGTCCTGCAACAGATACTATTGCTTCTCCTTTTTCCATTGAATACTTTCTTGTGTAATTACTAGGATTTACGTGTACTGGTTTTCCCCATCCAAATCCTGCTACTAATAACATTAGCCCTCCTATTGGGTCTATATGACTAAGCGGATTTAAATTTAGTCTTCCTTCCATTTTTGCTGTGTTATCTCCTAATTTGTATGCAGCATATCCATGTGCAAATTCGTGGAAAGTAATTGCAATTAATACTCCTGGTATACTCATTACTAATCCTATTAGTGATCTTGGATTAGTTATATATTGTGCTAAGGCAAATAACAATAATATTATTATAATTATATAAATTGTTCTTCTATCAAATGAAAAATTAAACATTTTTATTTATTCTCCTTATTTTAAAATCTTATCTATAGTAAAGGTTTCATTGTTGGAAACAATAATACATCTCTTATGGAACTACTGTCTGTTAGTAACATTACTAATCTATCAATTCCTATTCCTAATCCACCTGTTGGAGGCATTCCAATTTCTAATGCTTGGATAAAGTCTTCATCCATCATTCCTGCTTCTTCATCTCCTGCTTCTCTTGCTTCTACTTGTTTTTTAAATCTTTCATATTGATCAATTGGGTCATTTAGTTCTGAAAATGCATTTCCATATTCACGTCCTCCAATAAATACTTCAAATCTTTCTGTTAACCTTTTATCTTCTTTCTTTTTCTTAGCAAGTGGTGAAATTTCAATTGGATAGTCATATACAAAAGTAGGCTGAATTAGAGTTTTTTCAACGTATTCATCAAAGAATAAACTAATTATATCTCCTCTTGTCTCTTTTGTTTTATCTGGTATTTCAATATTTCTTTCTTTTGCAAGTTTTATTGCTTCTTCATCTGAATTTATTTGGTTAAAGTCAATTCCTGTTACTTCTTTTATAGAATCAATCATACTAATTTTTTTCCAACCAGGTGTTAAGTCAATTTCTTGACCTTGATATGTTATTTTTGTTGTTCCTAATACTTTAATTGCACACTTTGAGAATAATTCTTCTACTATGTCCATCATATTGTGATAATCGCTATAAGCTTCATATAATTCGATTGTTGTGAATTCTGGATTATGACGTATATCCATACCTTCATTTCTAAAAATTCTTCCCATTTCATATACTTTATCATATCCACCAACAATTAGTCTTTTTAAGTTTAATTCAGTTGCAATTCTTAAATACATATCAATGTTTAATGCATTATGATGTGTAATAAATGGCTTTGCTGTTGCTCCTCCAGATATTGTGTTTAACATTGGTGTATCTACTTCTAGATATCCTTTTTCATCTAATATTTTTCTGATTTCAGAAATTATTTGACTTCTCATTTGAAATGTTTTCTTTACTTCAGGATTTATAATTAAGTCTACATATCTTTGACGATATCTTAAATCTATATCTTTTAATCCGTGAAATTTTTCTGGTAGTGGTCTTAAAGATTTAGAAAGTAAAGTTACTTCTTTTGCGTGTATAGAAATTTCTTCTGTTCTTGTTTTAAATACAAAACCAGTAATTCCAATAAAGTCTCCTATGTCCCATGTTTTAAATTCTTTATAACTTTCTTCTCCTAAATCGTTGATACTTACATAGCTTTGAATTTTTTCATCACTGTCTTGAATTGTACAAAAAGACGCTTTTCCCATTATTCTTTTTGCAATGATTCTTCCAGCTACTGTTACATCTTTTTGTTCAAATTGTTCATAATTTGCTTTTATTTCACCTGCTGTGTTTGTTCTGTTAA
Organism: uncultured Clostridia bacterium; assembly: GCA_947629855.1. Next base: position 19,632 of record CANRFI010000010.1, on the reverse strand, counting down.
ATTTTGTTATTTCATATGGATCTTTTCCTTGCTCTTGTAATTGTGTTAATTTATCCCTTCTTATTTGCATTAGATGATTTATGTCTAATTCTTCTACATTGTTTTCGTTATTATTTTGTTGCATAAAATTTCTCTCCTCTTTTTTTATTTTTACGTTGTATATTATATAGCAAAAATTGGTAAAAGTAAAGTTTTCATATATAAAAGAAGCTATAATTTATGTAAAAATTATAGTCCTTTTTATATTATACTATTATAGTAGTGAAAACTATTGATTTTCTTCTTCTGTATTAAATCTTTGCATATCTATTTTATAATTTTGTTCTACTTCTTCATCTGATAATGCTCTATCATATATTCTTATACTATATATTTTTCCGTTGAAGTAAGAAACATTACATTCGCTACCACTAGGATTACCACCTAATACCATAATAGTATTGTTATTTGGATTTTGTATGCTTCCAATAATTTCTTCTTGATTTTCTATTCCATTTTCCCAGAATTTCATTGTTGTGCCATCATAACTTCCTGTTAGCATATATTTCCCATTTTTTTCTATTTCTTTGTCAGATATTCTTGAATAATACGTACCATTGACATTTATAGTAAATTTGTTATAAGGAGTATTTCCTTCACTTGCATAATTTGATAATGTACATCCTCCATTTTCAAGATTGCTAACTATTCCCATTTCTTCATTGTTTTCTGGCTTTTCATTATATTCTACAACTGCTTCAATTGTTATGTTCTCATAATTCATTTTTTTGATTTTTACCCAATCATTTATACCATCAAAAGTTAAATAATTTTTGCTCCAACTATTTTCATCAAAATTCTGTAAAACCCCATCATTTTCGTTTCCACTTAAGTCTTCCCATGTTGTTGCTTTCTTATTGTGTCCATTTCTAGTGTTATCTATTGCGTCATAATGAAGCATTAAACCATTTTTTACATATCCATAATCTTTATATGCTGATATTCTTTTTTCTTCTGATTCAATGTTTTCGTTTTCTATTTTTACTAAATAGTTTCCTGCTCTATTTATAAAAAAGCTCATATTTTCAGTTGTACTCCAGTAGTCATCTTTTTCTAATTTGTATTTAACTTGCCATCTTTCTATATATCCTTCGCTATACTGTATATTGGATATATCTATTTGCCATTTGCTTTCTGATATTTTGTTTATTGTTAAGTCAAAAGTAGGTTTACCAGTATTTGGATTATCATATTCTACATTATAAAGGCTATCAGGTAATTGACTTAATGTGTAATACATTTTTCCATCATATTTTAACCCCTCATAACTTACAATACTTCTTCTTTTTACATTAACAAAGCAAGAGCCTTCTACTCCTTCTATTCCTAATTTTTGTATTAGGCTATTACTCCAGTATTTATATTGATCTATTTCATCTGCATATATTTGTGCTTCTGAATCTTTACTTAATTCTTTAAATATTTGATTCTTTTTTGCTGTTATTTCATCTGTAGTTTCATCTTCTATATTTAGTATTTCTTCTCCTTTATATGAAGTCTCGTCTATATTTATTGTTTTGTTTTCAGTGTATTGGTTATAAATTGAATTTGTTTGTGTTTGTAATATTTTCATTTCTGTTGTGAATTTTGTTAAATTTGATATTTGAATTATTTGTACTCCGCTATATGTAGCAACTGTTGATAATATCATTAACACTATTATAGTAATAACTAATGAAATTAGTGTAACTCCTTTTTGGTTTTTCATTTGTTACCTCCTTTTATTTGTTCCTTGCAAAAGTGGCTGGGGTACTGTGATTCGAACACAGGAATGTCGGAGTCAGAGTCCGATGCCTTACCGCTTGGCGATACCCCAATATATACAATTATATATTATCACTTTATTTCCTTTTTGTCGAGGTTTTATAAAAAAAAGATTTTCCTTTTATTTATCAAGTATTATTTTAATTATGTTTTTTTATTTAATATTATAATACTTAAATTAGAAAATCTTTTGTTTTTAGATATTTAATAAAATTTCTTCACATTCTTTGTAATCTGGTAAATATTTTTCTAGCATATTAAAGAAATCTTTATTATGATTTTTATATTTTAAATGACAATATTGATGTAATACAATATAATCAATTATTTTTCTACTATATTTAACTATTTCTGGATGTAATGTTATTTTTTTGTTTTTACACATACCTAAAGTTTTTATTTTTTTTATTTCATATTCTTCTGGAGCAAATTTTAAAAGTATTCTTGTTTTTTCCATTGCTCTTTCAATTTCTACTTTGGCAATTTGCTCATACATTTTATCAATTGCTAAATCTAAAATTTCTTTATTATCAATTTTTTTGTATTTGTTTGGAAGTAATATTTTTATTGTTTTATTTTCTAGATTTAATTCTGTTATTTTTATATTTTTATAAATTATTTTTACTTTATAGTCTATTCCTAATATTGGTACTGGATGTCTCTCAATGCTATTATTTACAGATGTTCTAAGATTTGTTTTTCTTTTTATTGTGTTCATTTTCATCACTCCTTATTTATTTTTGTTCAAATGTTTGTTTTTCGAATTGTTGTTCGCTTTTGTTGTTCTTATTTTATATTTTATTTTTATTTTTGTCAATACTTTTTTTAAACTTTTTTAAATTTTTATTTCTTTTTTTTATTATTTATAATATAATCTATATAGATTATAGATGTAACTACATTTATATAATAATACTCTTTTTTAGGAGTGATATTTTATGAAAAAAATTTTATTTAAAGGCTGTGGTACAGCCATCTCTACACCTTTTGATGAAAATGGTGTAAATTTGAAAGAATTTGAGAAATTAGTAGAAAATCAAATTCAAAACAAAGTAGATAGCATCATAGTTTGTGGAACAACTGGAGAAGCTTCCACTATGACAGTTGATGAAAAACTATCAACTATTAAATGTGCTGTTGAAACATCAAATGGAAGGATTCCAATTATTGCAGGTACAGGAGGAAACAATACGAAGCAAGTAATCGAATATTCAAAAACAGTTGAAAAATTAGGAGTAGATGGACTTTTAATTGTAACACCATATTATAATAAGTGTACTCAAGCACGGATTAATAGAGCATTATAAAACAATTGCTAAAAGTGTTTCTTTGCCTATTATTTTATATAGTGTACCTAGTAGAACTGGTGTTAATATTGAGCCTAATACTTGTCTTGAACTTTCAAAAGTGGACAATATTGTTGCAATTAAAGAAGCAAGTCGGTAATTTATCACAAATTGCTCAAATTGCTCATTTATGTGGTGAGAATTTACAAATTTATTCTGGAAATGATGATCAAATTTTACCTATTTTATCTCTTGGCGGAATCGGTGTTATTTCTGTTTTATCAAATGTTATGCCAAAATATACTCATGATATAGTAGAAAATTTCTTAAATGGAAACATAGAACTTGCAACTAAAATGCAATTAGATGCAATTCCTTTAATTAATGCGTTATTTAGTGAAGTAAACCCTATTCCTGTAAAAGCTGCTTTAAATTTATTAGGCTATAACTATGGTATTCCAAGACTTCCTTTAACTAAAATGACTGAGAAAAAAGAAGAAATATTAAAAGATGAATTATTTAAATTAATGAAATAATAGAAAGGATTTTTAAAATTATGTTAGAAATAATGGTAAATGGATGTAGTGGAAAAATGGGACAAATAGTTTGTGATTTAGTAGAACAAGATGAAAATTTATTATTAAAATGTGGTTTTGATAAAAATGTTACTGGTGAATTTGCTTTTCCTGTTTTTGATAAAATAGAAAATATTAAAGAAAAACCTGATGTGATTATAGACTTTTCTGTTCCAGTAGCTACCTTTCAAATTTTAAAGTATGCAAGTCAGAATAAAGTACCTGTTGTTATTGCAACAACTGGATTTTCTGATGAAGAAGAAAAACAAATTAAAGAATATAGCAAACAAATTCCAATTTTTAAATCTGCTAATATGTCTTATGATATTATGATTATGAAAAAATTAGTACAATGGCTTGCCCCTTTATTGAAAAATACAGATATAGAAATAACAGAAACACATCATAATAGAAAAATTGACAGTCCAAGTGGAACTGCCCAAATGCTTGCTGATTCTATAAATCAGACTCTTGGAAATAATCTTCACTGTGAATATAATAGGCATGACAAGCGTCAAAAAAGAGATAAAAATGAGATTGGTATGAATTCAATTCGCGGTGGTAACATTGTTGGTGAACATATTGTTCAATTTTTTGGAGAATTTGAAACTTTTGAATTAAAACATACATCTTATTCTAGAAATGTATTTGCTGAAGGAGCAATTAAAGCTGCAAAATTTTTGGTTGAAAAACCTGTTGGGTTTTATTGTATGGAGGATATGTTTGATTTATAAAATATAAACTTAAAAAAGGCTTCATTATATATTATAAAGCCTTTTTATTTTTATTTTTATTTCTTTTCTTCTTCTACTGGTTCTTCTTTTACATCTTCAACTTTTTCTTCTTTTACTGGTTCTTCTTTTACATCTTCAACCTTTTCTTCTTTTACTGTATCTAATGTTTCTTGAACTGTAACGTTTTCTGTTTCAACACTTGGAGCTTCTTCTGGTGCAGATTCTTCTTTAACTTCCTCTACAACAGGTTCTTTTACTGTGTTTTCAACTACTTCTTCAGTTACTTCTACTGGTGTTTCAACTGTTTCTGTAGCAACTTCTTCATCTAAATCTTCTTTAATAGTAATTTCTCTGTCTTCTATTCTTGCTCCAATTTGTTCTTTAGTTTTAGCTGCTTTACCTATTCTATCTCTTAAATAGAATAATCTTGCTCTTCTTGCTTTACCTACTCTTACTAATTCTACTTTCTCAACTAATGGTGAGTGTACTAAAAATGTTTTTTCAACACCAACTCCATAAGAAATCTTTCTTACTGTAAATGTTTGGTTTACTCCTCCACCTTGTACTTTAATAATAATTCCTTCAAAAACTTGAATTCTTTCTTTATTGCCTTCTTTTATCTTTACGTGTACTTTAACTGTATTACCAACTTTTAATTCTGGTATTTTGTTTTTTAATTGTTCGTGTTCAATAGATTTTATAATATCCATTTTAGAATTTACCTCCTTCTTTAATTTTCTAAAATTCCTATTTTAATTATCTTTTAATAAGTCTGGTCTTTTCTTTTTTGTTATTTCTAAGGACTTTTCCTTTCTCCATTTTTCTATTTTTTGATGGTTGCCAGATAATAGTACTTCTGGTACGGATTTTCCTTCAAATGTTTCTGGTCTTGTGTATTGTGGATATTCTAAAAAGCCGATTACTAAAACTTTCTTCATAAATAGAATCTTTTTTTAATACACCTTCTACATATCTGCTTACACTATCAATTAGAACCATTGCTGGAATTTCTCCACCAGTTAATACATAATCTCCTATAGAAATTTCTTCATCTACTATTTTATCTAACACTCTTTGGTCAATTCCTTCGTAATGACCACAAAGTACAATAAGATGAGATTCTTTACTTAAAGCTTCAACTATATTTTGATTTAATGTTTTTCCTTGTGGTGACATAAAAATGACTTTTGAATGTTCATCTTTTACTGATTTATATGCATCATAGACTACATCTGGTCTTATAATCATTCCTGCTCCACCACCATATGGAGTATCATCTACTTTTTTGTGTTTATTTTTTGAAAAATCTCTAATATTTACCAAATTAATTTCTATTAGATTTTTTTGCTCAGCTCTTCCTAGAATGCTTTGTTTTAATGCTTCGAACATATCTGGGAAAAGAGTTAAAACATCAAATTTCATTTTATCCTCCATATTTTATATAAGTCCTGGAATTAAGTGAACTGTTATTCTTTTTTTCTCTAAATTAATTTCTTTTAGAACTTCTGGTATTCCAGGTAAAAGAATTTGTTTTCCTAATCCATCTTTAACTACATATATGTCATTACTTCCAGTGTTAAAAATATCATCTACATTCCCAAGCAATTTTCCTTCATCTGTATAAACCTCTAGTCCTATTAAATCTACTATATAGTAAACTCCTTCTTCTAAAGGTTCTTCTTTATCTCTATCGATTAGTAAGTAGCCTTGACGAAGTTTTTCTGCTTGTTCGATTGTATCAATTCCTTTGAATTTTAGTAAAACTACATTTTTTTGATATTTTACTTCTTCAATCTGATATTCTTTGTTACCTTCTTTGCTTTGAATATAAATAGTTTCTAATTTGTCAAATCTCTTAACATTATCTGTAAAAGGATTTACTTTTACCATTCCTTTTATTCCAAATGTATTAACAATTTGACCTATTTCAAGATACTTTGTCATATTTTCTAACTCCAATTATCCAATAAATTCAATTGAAACTCTTTTTTGCTCTTTAGTTGCGATTGCTCTCATAAGATTTCTAATAGATTTAGCAAGTCTACCTTGTTTTCCTATTATTTTTCCCATTTCACCTTCTGCAACTTTAACTTCATAAATAATAGAATTTTCTTGTTCTGTTTCTTTAATTTCAACTGCTTCTTTATTTTCTACTAAGTTTAAAATAATCGTTTCTAAGATATCTTTCATTTTTGTTCCTCCATTTTGAAAAATGTTTTTACGCTTTTTCGATTAATGCTTTCACTGTGTCTGTTGGTTTTGCACCATTTTTTATCCATTTTTCTACTTTTTCTTTGTCTAATACAATTGCTGCTGGATCTTTCATTGGATCATAAGTTCCTAATTGCTCAATTATTTTACCATCTCTTGGACTTCTTGAATCTGCTACTACAATATGATAAAATGGAGCTTTTTTCTTTCCTTCGCGTTGTAATCTTATTTTTACCATTTTTCTTCACCTCCGAATTTTCATTTTTTGTTTATAAATTTAAAAATTTAATAACATATGTTAAATTTTAAGATTTTTTAAGGTGTTTTCGTCTATTCCATTTAATAGTTTTTTCATTCCACCTTTATTGTTTTGCATTTGTTTCATCATTTTTTGTGTCATTTCAAATGATTTGATAAATTTATTTATATCTTGTACACTTGTTCCACTACCTTTTGCAATACGTTGCCTACGACTTGCATTTAAAAGTCTTGTATTTCTTTTTTCTTGTTTTGTCATAGAACAGATAATGGCTTCAATTTTTACAAATTCTTTATCATCTACTTTTAAATCTTTAATTTTATTCATTCCTGGAATCATTTTCAAAAGTGAAGAAAATGAACCCATCTTCTTTACTTGACGAAGTTGTGCTAAATAATCGTCTAAATCCAGCTCTTTTTTCTTTAACTGTTTTTCTAATTTTTCTGCTTCTTCAATATCAAATGCTTCTTCTGCTTTTTCAATTACAGATAAAATATCTCCCATTCCTAAAATTCTTCCGTGTCATTCTTTCTGGATGGAAGACTTCAATATCACTTAGTTTTTCTCCAGTAGCTGCAAATTTAATTGGTTTTCCTGTTACTTTTTTTACTGATAGAGCTGCACCACCTCTGGTGTCTCCATCTAACTTAGTTAATATTACTCCATCAATTCCTAATGTTTCTTCAAACTTTTCTGCTACATTTACAGCATCTTGACCTGTCATAGCATCTACTACTAATAATATTTCATGTGGCTTAACTGACATTTTTAAATTTTCTAATTCTTTCATTAGTTCTTCATCTATATGAAGTCTTCCTGCTGTATCTAATATGACAACATCATTTAGTTTAGATAATGCTGCTTCTTTTGCTTGTTTTGCTATTTTTACTACATCTTTTGAGGTTTCATTACTAAAAACTGGTATATTTAATTGTTTTCCAACTACTTGTAATTGTTTAATTGCTGCTGGTCTGTATACATCACATGCTACTAATAATGGCTTTTTTCCTTGTTTTCTAAGAAGATTTGCAAGTTTTCCGAGCTGTTGTTGTTTTACCTGAACCTTGCAATCCAACTAGCATTATTACTGTTGGTGGATTAGATGTAAAATTGATTTTACTTTCTGTTCCTCCGAAGTAATTCTACTAATTCGTCTTTTACTATTTTGATTACTTGTTGTCCTGGTGTTAAAGATTTTAATACATCTTGCCCTAATGATTTTTCGTTAATAGTTGCTATAAATTCTTTTACAATTTTATAGTTAACGTCTGCTTCTAAAAGTGCAAGTTTTACTTCTCTTAGCATTTCTTTTAAATCAGATTCTGTAATTCTTGCTTTTCCTCTAATTTTCCTTGTTATTTCTTGTAATCTAGAAGATAACCCTTCAAAAGCCATATCTTTCACTCCTTAAACTAAACAATTTAATTCTTTTTTTATGTTTTCCAAAATAGCTGCAATTTGTTTGTCTGAATCATTTTTTTGAATCTTTGTTAATTCAAATAATACTTTTTCAATTTTCTTTTCTTGACTTAATGTCCTTTTCATAAATTGTAACTTTTCTTCGTACTCGAAAAGCTTTTTCTCCCCTTTCTTTAAAATGTCTCTAACGGCTTGTCTTGTTATATTATTGTTTTCTGCAATTTCTGATAGTGACAAGTCCATATTGTAGTAGTCATCTATTATCTCAGATTGTTTTTTAGTTAATAACTTTCCATATAGTTCATTTAATATACTGATTTTTACATTGTTTTCCATAACTACTACCTCTTTTCTTTGGAAAGTTTCCATTTAATCCTTGATATAAAAATTGAAATTTTTATTTTGTAATGCTAATATACTTTACACTATTTTTTTTGATTTGTCAAGTGTTTTTAAAGATTTTTTATTTTCTTAGCTCTGCTCCAAATTTTTTCTCTAATTCAGAAATAATAAAATCCATCAAAGTATTTACTTCATCATCACTTAATGTTTTGTTCTTATCTCTAAAAATTAAAGAATATGCAACACTTTTTTTGTTTGCTCCTAGTTTTTCACTTCTATAAATATCAAATAATTTTATACTTTCTAATAATTTTTTTGCTTTGTTCTTAACTAATTTTTCAATTTTTCCAACTTCCACATCTTCATCTATAATAATTGCAATGTCTCTTTCAACTGCTGGAAATTTAGGAACTTCTACATATTTTTTTGCTGTTTTTGAATATTTAGTTAATTTACTTAAGTTGACTTCCGCTAGATATGCTCTTCTAGAAATCATATAATTATCTAAAACTTCTGGATTTGCCTCTCCAAATATTGCAACAACATCTGTTCCTATCTTTATATTTGCACATCTTCCTGGATGATAAGAAGAATTTTGTGTTTCTTTTTCTACATCATAGTAAAGAATATTAATTGCTTCTAATATATTTTCTATTACTCCTTTTAATGTATAGAAATCTACATCATCTCCATACATTCCGATTGTTAAAATATTTTCTTGAAGTGGAACTTCTCCTTTTTCTACTTCCTGCGTAATATTTCTATAGCTTCTAGATAGGTCAAATAATTTTACATTTTGGTTCTTTTTATTAGCATTTATTGCTAAAATTTGCAACATACTTGGTATTGTAGATGGTCTCATTAATTTGTATTCATCACTTAATGGGTTTTTTAAAGTAATTGCATATTTTTTTATTTTACTATCTATGTTAGATAATTCCAAGTCCTTTTCACTTACAAATCCATATGTATAAATTTCTGAAAATCCACTATTTACTAATACTTCTTTTGTTTTCTTTTGAATTGTTTGTTCTTTATTTCTAATTCCTAATGTTGTATCTGCTTTTATTAATGTAGAAGCTAATTTGTCATATCCATAAAAACGTCCGAATTTCTTCTGCAATATCTGCTACAAATTCTAAATCCATTCTAAAGTATGGACTTATAACACTATCACCATCAACTTTGATATCTAATTTTTCTAATATGTTTACCATCTCTTGTTTTGATAATTTTGTTCCTAATAGATTATTTATTTTTTCTACATCTAATTTTATTTTGTTTATTTTTTGTTTAGTTGGATAAACATCTATTTTTCCATCTACTATTTCTCCTGCACCAATTAGTTCTACTAATTCTACTGCACGATTTACTGCTCTTAAGGCATTTTCAGAAGATAATCCTTTTTCGAATCTTGATGATGCTTCTGTTCTAAGTCCTACACTTTTAGCAGTTTTTCTAACGCTTCCTCCATTAAATACTGCTGACTCAAATACAACTGTTTTTGTGGTTTCTTCAATTTCTGAATTTAGTCCTCCCATTACTCCTGCAATTGCTACAGCTTTCTTTTCATCAGCAATTACTAGATTGTTTTCATTTAATAACCTTTCTTGTTCATCTAAAGTTATTATTTTTTCACCATTTTTTGCTCTTCTTACTGTTATATGTTTTCCTTCTATTGAATTAATGTCAAAAGCATGCATTGGTTGGCCTAATTCTAACATAACATAGTTTGTAATATCTACAATATTGTTAATAGATCTTACTCCACAGGCTTTTAGTCTTTTTATCATCCATTTAGGAGATGGCCCAATTTTAACATTTTTAACAACTCTTGCAATATAACGATAGCATAAATCTGGAGCTGTAATATCTACTTTTAGCCCTTCTATTTCTTTTTTATTATCTATTTTTAACTCATCAATGTTTTTTCTTGGATTTTTGAATGGTTTATTTAATGATACTGCTGTTTCTCTTCCTAATCCTTCTATGGATAAGCAGTCTGGTCTGTTAGAAGTAATTTCAAAATCAATTACATCTTCTTTTAAGTCCAAAACTTCTACTATATCTTTTCCTAAGTCTTTTTCTAAACTTTTATCTAAAATCATAATACCATCTTCAATTTGATTTGGATAATCGTTAAGAGTTAAGTTTAGTTCACCAATAGAACACATCATACCGCAAGAGTCTATTCCTCTAAGTTTTCCTGTTTTTATTTTAACTCCTCTTGGCAAATCTGCTCCATCTTTAGCAACTGGTATTATATCTCCTTCTTTAATATTTTTAGCACCTGTAACAATTTGAATTATTTCACTTCCTACATCTACTTTTGTTACAACTAATTTATCAGCATCCGGATGCTTTTTTATTTCTAAAATTTTTCCAACTACAACATTTTTTATGTCATTTCCTAATTGATCAATAGTTTCTACTTTTGAACCTGTCATTGTTAAAATATTTCCTAATGTAGTTACATCTACATCAATATCACAATAATCTTTTAACCATTCAACACTTGCCTTCATCTTTTTTTCTCCTTTTCAATTTATTTTATTATCTTATCGAGCTTTGAGAATCTCTATAATTTAAATTATCATTAGGTATGATTGTAGTATTTCTATGTTGTTCATCAACATTTACTCTACCATAGAAAGCTCTTTTTTGTTCTGCATTTCTTCTTATTCTCTCTTCTTTTTCTTTACTTTTTTCAAGAGCAATAAATTTATATTTTCCACTTTGATTTTCATCTGGCTCTAATGTATAGTTATCCATTAACCCTTTTCCTTTTAATATTTCTAATATGTTTAAAGCTTCTGATATTTCATAACTTTTATCTTCTCTAAATACTTTTCTCTTAAATAATCCCATTTTTACACTCCTTAATTAACTAAATTTTTAATTAATTTATTCAAAACTACATTAGTTTTTTGATATTATCACAAAACATTCAAAAAATTCTAAAATTGTTTTAAAAATCTTACATCATTTTCAAATAATAATCTCATATCATCAATTCCGAATTTTGCCATTGCAATTCTTTCTACGCCAAATCCAAAAGCAAATCCTGAGTATTCTTCTGGATCAATTCCACAATTTTTTAACACATTTGGATGAACCATTCCACATCCTAAAAGTTCAATCCATCCTTCTTGTTTGCACACTTTACAACCTTTTCCTCCACATACAAAGCAAGATACATCTGCTTCTGCACTTGGCTCTGTAAATGGAAAATGATGTGGTCTAAATCTAATTTTTGTATTTTCTCCTAAGCATTTTTTTGCAAATGTTTCTAAAGTTCCTTTTAAATCTGTCATAGATATATTTTTATCTACTACTAATCCCTCTATTTGATGGAATACTGGTGAATGTGTAGCATCTACACTATCTGAACGATAAACTGCACCTGGACAAATAATTTTAATTGGTGGTTTTTGATTTTCCATTACTCTTGCTTGAACAGGTGATGTTTGGCTTCTTAGTACAATATCATCCGTTATGTAAAATGTATCTTGTAAATCTCTTGCTGGATGATCTGGTGGTGTATTTAATTTATCAAAATTATATATCGCTTTTTCTACCTCTGGACCATCTGCTATTTGGTACCCCATTCCTAAGAAAATTTCTTCTACTTCATCAATAATTTGAGTAATTGGGTGTAATGATCCTAAGCTTGTTTTTTTACTTGGCTCAGTTACATCTATATTCTCATTTTCTAATTGTTTTCTTAATTTTTCTTTTTGAAATTCTTTTTCTTTTTGACTTATTAATTCTTCTAATTCATCTCTAACTTGATTTACTAGGCTCCCGAATAATTGGTCTTTCTTCTGGTGATAAAGCTCCCATTCCTCTTAATACTGCTGTTAATTCTCCTTTTTTGCCCAAATATTTTACTTTTAAGTCATTTAGAAGTTTCTCTTCTTTACAGTTATTTATTTCCTGTAATGAATTTTTTTTGATTTTTTCAATTTGTTCTTTCATAATTCCTCCTTTTTCATACAAAAAGCCATTTCAATCCTTGTTCTTAGGACGAAATGGCTATCTTTCGTGGTACCACCTAATTTTATTAGTTTTTTAAACTTAACCTCATTTTCGTTTTAACGGTACTGACCGCTTTTTCTTACTATTATTTCGGAAAAAGACCTAAAAAGTGAAATTTCAATATATTTTATATGAGATGAATTTCAGCCACGCGTTCATCTTCTCTTTGCATATAATTTTTAATATATTTACTTTGCTTTTTAATTGGTTCTATTTTAATCACGATTATTATTATATCATATTTAAAATTTTTTTACAAGTGTTTTTAATAAAAGTGTTGTATATTTTTATTTTTGTGTTAAAATATAATTGAAATAAAATTTTAAGGAGTGATTTTATGAAGAACAGAATTTTAATAGGATTGTTTTTAATTGTTATTATGATTGCAAATGTTTCTTTAGCATCATATTCAACTGTTACTATGGAAGTTGTGGAAGAACCTGTTTGTACAATTGAAATAGGAGAAAGCTCAAAATTCCAAAAACAATTAATTAATAAAAATTTAGCAAACAAGGAAGTTACATTACAATTAAAGGTTACAAATGAAGAAAAATTATTACAACCTACTGGTGAAGTCGTTCTTGTTATTGATAATTCAAATAGTATGAAGCAATCAACTTCTGACAACGTAACAAGAGGAGATTTAGTAAAGTCTTCTGCAAAGACCTTTATTACCAAATTATTAGAAAATAATGATAATTTAAAAGTAGGTACTGTTAGTTTCTCTTCTTCTTCTGAAAAAAATGATGAAGGTTTTATTACTTTAGGTACAAAAAATGATGCTACATTACTTAGTGAATTAACATCTGATGTTTCTACTTTAACAAAATCTATTGATGCTATTACCTATGTAGAAGACACTGTCGCATCTTATACTAACTTACAAGCTGGATTAAATATGGGAAAACAATTATTTTCAAAAGAAGATACAAATAAATATCTTATTGTTTTAACAGATGGAATTCCTAATGTTGTATTAGATAGAAATGAAGTAGTATATAATGAAACTACTATATCTAATACAAAGGCAGAATATGATTCTATTGTTTCTGCTGGAGTTAAAGTAATTACTCTTCTTTCTGGTATAGAAGATGATAAAGCTAATATTCCTAGTACAGAATATACTTACGGTAAATATATTGAAGACTTATTTGGAACTTCAGAAAAACCAAATTTTGGTGCTTTCTATTATATTACAGACTCTGAAATAGAACAAACCATAACAAGTGATATTTACAATTCATTAGTTCCTAAATCAAAGTCATTAGAAAATATAAAAGTTGTAGATTATTTTCCAAAGGAAATTATAGATAATTTTGATTTTTCATATGTTTCAAAAGCAAGTATTGGAACAATTTCTGCAAGTGTAGATAAAACAAATAATTCAATTACTTGGACAATACCAAAATTAGATGTAGGTGAAACAGCTACTGTTGAATATAAATTAAAGTTAAAAGAAGATTTTGATTCTGCTATTGTTGATAAACTATTAGATACAAACCAAAAAGTAGACATTAGTTATACTGGTTTAAATGATAAAATTGAATCTGAAACATCAGATATAACTCCAAAATTAAAATTATCAGAACCACCTGCTGTTTTACCTCAAACAGGTACAATTGCATTTATTGGATTTTCTGTATTAGCTACTATATTAGTTGTTTTCTCTAGTATAAAATTGATACATTTTTATAAAGATACACACTAAAAAATAAAGTGTCAGATAATTTAATCTGACACTTTTATTTTTTAATCATTTAATAGTTCCTTCTCTATTTTTAGTAATCTATTATATTTAGCTATTCTATCAATTCTACAAGGAGCACCTGTTTTTATTTGACCCCCATTGATTGCTACTGCAATATCACTAATTGTTGTATCATCTGTTTCTCCAGAACGGTGAGAAATTATAGTTCTATATCCATTTTGTTTTGCTAAATAAATTGTATCTAATGTTTCTGTTAATGTTCCTATTTGATTTGGTTTTATTAAAATAGCATTTGCTACATTTCTTTCAATTCCGATAGCTCAGTCTTTTAGGATTTGTAACAAATAAATCATCTCCAACTAATTGTATTTTATTTCCTATCTTGCTTGTTAATTCTTCCCATAATTCCCAATCTTCCTCTGCTAAGCCATCTTCTACTGAAGCAATTGGATATTTATCACACAAGTTGATTATATATTGGAGCATTTCTTGTTTTGTTTTAAATTTATCTGTCTTCCAAAAGTAATAACCTTCTTTTCCTATTTTTTTGGCTTCATCATACATTTCAGTACTTGCTATATCTAATGCTAACACAATCTCCTTCCCTGGTTCATATCCTGCTTTTGTTATAGCTTCTATTATTAATTCTATTGCTTGTTCTTCGTCTGTTAAATTAGGAGCAAAACCTCCCTCATCTCCTACTCCTACACTATATCCTTTTTCTATTAATACTTTTTTTAATGTATGGTATACTTCTACTCCTCTTCTTAATCTTTCTTCAAATGTAATTCTTCCAATTGGCATAATCATAAATTCTTGAATATTAATATTGTTTTCTGAGTGTTTACCTCCATTTAAAATATTCATCATTGGAACTGGCAAATTTATTCCTTGAAGTCCTCCAATATATTCATATAATTCCATATTTAAAGATTCTGATGCTGCCTTTGCGACAGCAATTGATACTCCGAAGTATACTATTTGCTCCTAAGTTTGATTTATTGGGTGTATCATCTAATTTAATTAAAGTATCATCTATTTTTCTTTGATTGTATACATTCATTCCTACTATTTGTTTTGCTATTTTCTTATTTACATTTTCAACTGCTTTTTGCACTCCCTTACCAAAATATCTAGTTTTATCACCATCTCGCAATTCAACTGCTTCAAAACTACCTGTTGATGCACCTGATGGTACAGATGCTACTGCTCTAAATCCACCTTTTGTTTTTACTTCTACTCCGAATTGTTGGGTTTCCTCTAGAATCCAATATTTCTAAAGCTTTTACTTCCTGTATTTCTAAAAAGTTTCTCATTTTTTCTCTCCTTCCTTTTCCTATTTTATCCATTTTTATTAAATTTATGCAATTCTAAAAGGAAGTGTATTAAAAACACTTCCTTCATACTATCTATGATGCTTTTTTACTTCTTAATTCATTTGCATATTTAATGCTTATTTCATTAATCTCTCCTGAAGAAATTCTTGCGATTTCTTCTATTACTTCATTTTCTTTTAGTAATTTTATTTGTGTTCTTGTTCTATTTTGATTAACTTCTTTACTAATGAAATAATTAAAGTCTGCCATTGCTGCAATATTAGGTAAATGTGATATACACATAACTTGATGAGTTTTCGCTATCATTTTTAACTTAGTTGAAACTGAATTAGCAGCTTTACCACTAATGCCTGTATCAATTTCATCAAATACCATAACTGGAATTTTGTCTGTATCTGCAAGTACTTTCTTAATTGCAAGCATAGTTCTTGACATTTCTCCTCCTGAGGCTATTTTAGATAATTCTTTTTCTTCTTCACCTTTATTTGTTGTAATGAAAAATTTTACATCATCTTTTCCTGTTTTTAAAAATTCATTTTCTATATATTGAACTTTTATATTTATTTTTGCATTTTGCATTTCTAATTCTTCTAACTCTTGATTTATTTTTTCGCTTAAAATAATTGCATTTTGTTTCCTTATTTTATGTATTTGCTCTGCTAAACTTTCCATTTTCTCTTCTATTTCTTTTTGCTCTTTTATTAATTTTGAATTATATTCTTCTAAATTCGAAATTCGTTCTATTTCTTCTTTTATTTCATCATTATATTTTAGCATTTCTTCTATTGTGTTTCCATATTTTCTTTTTAATGAATAAATTAAATCTAATCTTTCTTCTATATAGTTTCTTTCTTCTTCATCAAAATCCATATTTTCTTTGCTGTTGTTTACATCTCTTGCTATTTCTTGTAATTCATAATAAATGCTTTTTAAATTGCTTACTATTTTTTCATATTTTTCGTCAATTGTTTCAATGTTTTCTAATGCTTTTATTGCCATACTAATACTGTCTACTCCATTTTCAGATATTAAATTATCCGCTTCTTTTAAATTTTTAGTTATTTTTTCTGAGTTTAATATTATTTTTCTTTTTTCTTCTAATTCTTTTTCTTCTCCGATTTTTAGATTTGCTTGTTCTATTTCATTTACTTGATATTGCAATAAATCTAGTTTTCTTTGTCTTTCTTTTTCGTCACCATAATTGTTTTTTAGCTCTTGTTTTATGTTGCAATATTTTTCAAATAGATTAAAATATTCTTGCTTTTTATTTAAAATTTTTTCTCCTATAAAGTTATCTAAATAATTTAAATGCATTTTATTTTCTAATAAATTTTGATTTTCATTCTGTCCGTGAATCTCTATAAATTTGCTCATAAATTCCTTTAGTTCATTTACTGTTACCATTCTTCCATTTATTTTACACATATTTTTGCCATTTAAGTTTATTTCTCTAGATATAATAATGTTTCCATCAATAGAGTTTTCTTCTTTTGGTTCATATATGCATAGTTCTACAAAAGAATAATCTTCTCCTTTACGGATCATTTCTTTTGAAAATCTTCCTCCTGATATTATTTGAAGAGAATCTATTATTAGTGTTTTTCCTGCTCCTGTTTCTCCTGTTAATACATTTAATCCTTTATTAAAGTCAATTGTTATGTCTTCTATTATTCCTATGTTTTTTATGTGTAGTGTTGTTATCATATATTTACCTCCAAAATTTATACTAAAAAAATGTTCGCTTTTATTGTATCTTCAATTTTTAAAATTGTCAATACTTTTTGCGAACATTTTTTCTTTTTATTTACAATTTTCATAAAATGCTTTTTTATATTCTTCGCTTTCTTCTTGCACTCGTAAAATTTGCTATTTTTATACAAATTCTTCCCACACTAAATTTGCAAAGTCAATTCCCTTATTAGTCAATAAAATATTATCTCCATCAATTTGAAGTAAATTTTGTTGTACTAATTTTTGCAATTCTTTATGATATAAAAAAATAGGATTTTCACCATACTTTTCTTTGAATTTTTGAATACTTATGCCATCAATTTTTCTTAATCCTAATAACATATATTCTTTTTTCTTATCTTCAAGTGTTTGTTTTTCTTCTATTTTTTTATTTCTAAAATCCCACTTATTTTGATTATTAAATGTAGAATTAGAATAACGTATATTATTTAAATAAGAATGTGCAGCTACCCCTAAACCTATATATTCTTTTTGTTCCCAACAATTTAAATTGTGTTTTGATTCTTTTCCTGTTTTTGCAAAATTTGATATTTCATAATGTTTATATCCGTTTAATTCTAATTTATTTTTTACATACCAATACATCTGTCTTTCTTTTTCTTCTTCTGGTAAACACATATTTCCGCTATTAATCATTTGTTCTAATTTTGTTCCTTCTTCTACAATTAGAGAATATACACTTATATGGTTTGGGTTGAGTTTTATTATTTCTTTTAATGTTTGCTTTATATCTTGAATTGTCTGATTGGGCAATCCTATCATTAAGTCAATATTTATATTTTCAAATCCAACTTCTTTTATAATTTCATAGCTTTTTAAAAATTCTTCATATGTATGAATTCTTCCTATTTCTTTTAATAATTCATTTTTTGTACTTTGAAGACCTATACTAATTCGATTTATTCCACACTTTTTATAATCTTCTACTTTTTTTCTTGTAATTGTTCCTGGATTAACTTCTATAGTAATTTCCATTTCTTCAAATTTTGTTTTATTATTTGATAGTTTGGTTTTTAATTCATTTAATAGTTGTACAATATATTTGCTATCAATAAAAGATGGTGTTCCACCTCCTATATAAATTGTGGTAACATCATAATCTTTTAAATTATATTGATGTAATTCTTCTATTACTTGTTCTATATACTCTTGCATGCATTTTGATTTATTCTCATAAGATATGAAATCACAATAATAACACTTTTGCTTACAAAATGGAATGTGTATATATATTCCTAGTTCATTAAATTTCATTTGCTATCTCCGTTATTTTTTTTAGTCTATAATTTACTCCTGATTTTCCAATTGGTTTTTTTAGTAATTTTCCTAACTCGATAAGCGGCATATCTGGATTTTCTAGTCTTAATAATGCTATTTCTTTTAAATTATCATCTAATTTTCTAAAATTTCCTGTTTCTTGTAGTTTTTTTATGGCTGATATTTGTTCTACTGAAGCATTAATGGTTTTACTTAAATTTGCAGTTTTGCAATTTACTAATCTATTAACTCGACCTCTCATTTCTTTTTTAATTCTAATATCTTCGAATTTCATAACTGCTTGATTTGCACCAATTAAAGCTAAGAATTTTGATATTTCTTCTCCCTCTTTGATATAAATTGAGGTTTGAAATATTTTTACTGTAATTCCTAACGTTTCTAATATATTTTTAAATTTATTTACATTGTTTTTATTTCCTAAATCAATTTCTAAATGATATTCTTTTTCTGGGTTATTCATTGAACCAGATCCCATAAAAGCTCCTCTTATAATTGCTTTGTATCCTTCTTCATTTAAATCTTTTTCTAATTGAAAATAAATTTGATTTTCATTAATATTAATAAAGTTTATATTTTTTATTTTTGTAGTAATAACAAATGATTTTCCAGACATATCAATTTTATGATTTATATTTAAATTATCTAATAATTTAGAAAATCTATTAATGTTATAATCACTTTCAGTGGAAAATTTTATATCTTTTCCATTTATTACACTTGTATTTGCTGATATTAAATATCCAATTAATTCTTGTTTTACTATTTCTTTTTTTACTAAATTACTATTTTTATTTAATTCTTGTTTAATATCAGAAGAAAATGACATTTTAATCACCTACCTTTGTTATAATTACTCTATCATTTCCATATAAATCTTTTTTGCAATAAGT
>CANRFI010000009.1 GCA_947629855.1 uncultured Clostridia bacterium | reverse complement strand
ACATACCATACATCAGGTTTACCTTATTATTTCTATATTACTGGAAAATATGTATTATATTATTTACCCGATGAAAACAGAGATATGTTATAACAAAATCGTAATGTTCGCTTGAAATATGTAAAAAAATAGTGTATAGTATTTGGCATAGGAAATGAATAAAAATCAGATGTGAGTGTTACCACTTTACTACATAGCAATTTGATATGAGAAAGTGAGGTGGTATTTATGGTAGATTTTTTACTATTCCTGATTTTAGGATTTATAATTTCTTTAACTATAAATATAGCCTTATTGACAGTTATATACATAGTATGTACAAATAAGGAATAAATAAAAACACTACATTTTGCTTTGGACGGCAATGTAGTGTTTATCATAATATCGTGGTAAAACACATTTCTGTATGTTCATTTCCTATAATTATTATACAAAGATTTTTAAGAAATGTCAAATGCAATTTTGTTTCTATCATTATTTGAATCAAAATATTTAACCCGTCATAAATCCCTACAAATTTGCAAAATCGGCTATTTTATGGTAAAATATATAGAGAGCTAAGGAGGGATAAAAATGGTAAGATACAAAAGTAAAGATAATAAGATTATACAGATAAGAAAAAAAATAAAAGAAAAAAATAAAAAACAAAAAAGTAGTATGAATAAAGAAACCAAATTAAAAATTGCAGCTCTTCAGATAGAGTAATGAATGGAAAACAAAAACTCAAAGAAACTCATATGGAAGAATATAAAAGTATAACAGATGAATATACTAAGGCTAAAGAAAAAACTAGAAATGGAGCAGGTTTAGCTAAGCAAATGTATGAGTTACTAGCCTCAGAAATCCACTTAGAAAAAAACGCAATAACTTCTAAACAAATGGCAAAAGAAATAGAAGAAAAAGGATTTTATTATGACAAAAAAATAATAAATTCTATACTAAAGATAAACCAACAGTATCTTTGAGTGGGTCACCAACTGTGTCACCAACAACGGCAGCAAGATGCTCGGTTGAACCTTTTCTGCCTAAAGATTCAATATATTTCTTTGAATTATCCCAAGTGCCTCCGCTATTGCCACAGAATATTGCAAGCATAATGGCAGATATTGTTGCACTCATCAAAATACCAGATACAAAATACGACCTCATAATGAAGTCACTTACTACAGAAACTACAATTGAAATCAATGCTAGGAGTTTCATTTCTGATAATGCACCGTTACAAGTTTCTATAAATTAATTAAATAAAAAAATGAAAAAAAGTTACTTTTACAAAGTAACAATTTTTTTTGTGAAATCTAAATTATTCCAAGAATCATTCTGATATCCTATTGTATAAACATTAGTAGCCCAAATATCTTTATTAAGTAATGACATTAGATTTTTTTGATTTGAATTTTCATCAATAAACTTCTTGACAGAAGTAACAATTTCAAGTTTAGGATTTGCTTTGGCAATTTCAGAAATAAGAAATTTTCCTCTATTATTTAAACCTAAAACACGTACATAAGGTTGAACTTTTTTAGATAATGCAATATCTTTTTTAGTAATTCCAAGTAGTGCATAAAGTAAAATACGTTGAAGACGGGTAGAGGTATATCTTTTTGATTTAATAATATTTAAAAGTTCAACTAAAGTATTACACGAGTTAGCAGCATTTTTTATACTAGATTCCAGACCCTCTGAAACATCAGGTAATTCTGAAATTTCTTGAAGAGACATTTTTCTAAGATTATAAATAATTTCTTTTTCAAAAACAGAAATATCTGGAACAATATGACCAAGCCCTAGAT
Source organism: uncultured Clostridia bacterium (assembly GCA_947629855.1). The sequence goes on along the minus strand of CANRFI010000009.1, from coordinate 26,825 downwards.
TTTTGATTATGCTAGAATAGCTAGGAATAGGAATCAAATTTGGCAAGGATTTAAATCCATTATTTTTAATAATGTTACGAATAGCCGTGCTACTTGCAATATTTGCAGAAACACGAGGATCATTGTAAGATGTCTCATATCGTAATATATTTATAGGTTCAATAGGACTTTTTAATTTTTTTAATGCTTTTAAATATTCAATAGCTAAAATATTGTTAGGGGAAGAAAGTATATTTGCAAATTTTCTAATATCGTTTAAGTACATCATTAATGCATTTTCTCTGGCTTTTGGAAAAGAAAGACCTTTTTTTAGTTCGTGAGACAATAAAGTTTTATATTCTTTTGGCTCACGATATAAAACATTTGCACACTGATTTAAGATTTCAAGATTTTCTGTTTCAGTACCAAAAGAAACGTAATCTACAACTTTTAATGAGTCAAGAATTTTTATAGCACCTTCTGCAAAATTTTCTGCACTAGAAATAGAATATAAAACAGGAAGTTCAATAACTAAATCAATACCACATTGTATAGCAATTTCTGCCTTTGACCATTTATCAATAAGAGAAGTACTTCCACGTTGAGTAAAGTTTCCACCAATGATGGCAACTGTATAGTTAGAACCAGTTATTTTTTTTGATTGTTCTAAATGATATAAATGTCCATTATGAAATGGATTATATTCAGCAACAATTCCTAAAACTTTCCCCATAAAAACTCCTTCTTGATTTCGTTTTTTTATTTATGTTATAATATCATAAAAATACAAAAAAAGCAAGAAAGGATATATATATGGAAAAAGTTATTATTTATACAGATGGAGCTTGTTCAGGAAATCCAGGACCGGGAGGATGGGGAGCCATCTTAATGTATAAAGACAACAAAAAAGAAATATCAGGTGGTAAAAAAGATACAACAAATAATGTAATGGAGCTTACAGCAGTAATAGAGAGCTTAAAGCTTCTAAAATATCCCTGCGAAGTAGAGCTATATAGTGATAGTGCTTATGTTGTAAATGGATTTGAACAAGGATGGATTTATAATTGGGTAAAAAATAATTGGAAAACATCTGGAAAAGATTCTGTAAAAAATAAGGAATTATGGCAAGAATTATATGAATTAACAAAAACTCATAAAGTTAAATTTAATAAGGTAAAAGGTCATAGCGATAATGAATATAACAACCGTTGTGATGAACTTGCAAGAAACGCGATTAAAAGTAATATTACAATTATGTAATATTAAGAAAAAATATTGAAATATTTTTGTAAATGCATTATAATAAAAATAGATGTAGTAGTAAAAAAACAAGCAAAAGAGGAGGAAAAATATGGATACCTTTGCAAGTTATATATTAGATGAAGAAGAACTAGAATCAAAAATGGAAATAACATATTATCTATCAAAAAAAGCAAAAGTATTTTTTGACAAATCAGTTGTATTCAAATTAGAAATTGCAAGGTTATTTTTAAACTATTCCAAAATTGAAGTAGATAAAAATTTTATTTTAACTGCTTGTTTGTTATGTAATTGTAAAAAAGTTAATCAAACTCAAGATATAGATAAAATTCATTCTTATGCAAAAGAAGGAGCAGAATATTTAAGAGGTTTAGGATTTAGCAAAAAGTTTTGTAAAGTGTGTGAAGAAGTTAATCGTTATAGCAATAGTAATCCTAGAGAAAGAGAAAGTGACATTTTAGAGTTAGTAGATCAGTTTGGAGCAATGCTTTTAGATAGACCAGAAAGAATAGGATTTAAGCCAGATGAAGCCCTAGTGTTATTAGAACATAGAAATTTAAAAGATGAATATAATCGTTATTTAAGCACATTTATTGAATTTATCAACTTTCTTGAAGATGTAAAAATAAATGATTTAGCTAATATGACAGCTTTAAATAGATTGGTTAAAATGTATAATGAAACAGAAGATTTAAAGAAATTTATCCAAAAAGTAGTCTATGAATATGAACCAAAGGTAGATAGAGCAATACGAAAACAAGGAGAAGAAATTGCAGAAGAAATGCTAAGAAAAGTAAAAGGAAATAGGCCATTATTTAGTGAAGAAACTACAAAAAAAATTATGGCACATATGAAAGATATAGGAGAAGAAGAAAATGTATGAAGTATTTGCAGATTTACACGTACATATAGGACGAAGTGAAAATCGGAAAACCAATCAAAATAACAGCAGCTAAATCTTTGAATTTTGCAAATATTGCAAAAGAATGTGTAGAAAGAAAAGGAATCCAAGTAGTAGGTATAATTGATTGTGCATCCCCTTATGTTATTGAAGATATTGAAAAATTCTTACAAACAGGGGATGCTTATGAGTTAAAAGATGGAGGAATTATTTATAAAGATAAAGTTTGTATTTTACTTGGAAGTGAAGTAGAAACATCAGAAAAAGGGAGAAAAGGAAATTCTGGAAGTGCTCATAATATTTGTTTCTTTCCACATTTAAAAGATATAAAAGAATTTTCAAAGGAAATGAGTAATCACATAAAAAATATTACTCTAAGCACACAAAGATCAAATATTTCAGGGTATGAATTAATTGATATTGTTGAGAAGTACAATGGAATTTTAATACCAGCACATGTATTTACACCACATAAAAGTTATTACGGTAATTGTACAGATAGATTAGAAAATATATTTAAAGAAAAATATAACAAAATATTTGCAATCGAATTAGGGCTAAGTTCAGATACCTTTTTAGCAGATACTATTTCAGAATTAGAAGATAAAACTTTTTTAACAAATTCTGATGCTCATTCTTTACCTAAAATTGCAAGAGAATATAATAAAATGCAAGTAGAAGACATATCTTTTAAAGAAATTGTAATGGCATTAAAAAATGAAAATGGAAGAAAAATAATTGCAAATTATGGGTTAGACCCAAAGCTTGGCAAATATCATAGAACCTATTGTGATGATTGTGAAAAATCAATTGAAACAAAAGAACCAGTAGAAGTTTGTCCAATATGTGGAGGAAAAAATGTAACTTTTGGAGTTTTTGATAGAATAGAATTAATAAAAGACAAAAAAGAAACTAAAAGCCCTAAAAATAGACCACCATATATTTATCAAGTACCACTTGGATTTATCCCAGGTTTAGGAGGAAAAACAATAGATAAATTATTAAATACATTTGATACAGAAATGAATATTTTACATAAATTATCAAAAGATGATATAGAAGCACTAGTAGGTGAAAAAATAGCTCAAAATATTGTAAATGCAAGACAAGGAAATATGAAGATCCACTCTGGACGGTGGAGGAAATTATGGAAAAATAGAAACAAAATAGTTCTAAAAAACTCCTTATCGAATACACATTATGTATAAAGATAAGGAGTTTTATTTTATGAAAAGAAACAGAAGAATTAAATTATTAGAAACTATAAAAGAGCATATTAGTAACAATAAGAAAGAGTATATATTAGTTCTATTATTATTTGTTATAGGAATTTTTTTAGGAGTATTTTTCATTAACAATATGGAGGAAACATCCAAAAAAGAAGTTACGAATTATATGAATACTTTTGTTAATAATATGAAGGAAGTACAAAATTTAGATTACATAGGACTATTAAAAGATAGTATATGGAAAAATATTTTATTAGCAATAATATTATGGTTTTTTGGTACAACTGTAATTGGAATTCCAATTGTTTTTGGACTGGTCGTGTATAGAGGCTTTTGCTTAGGATATACTATTGCTATTTGTATTACAATTATGGGAATAACTAAAGGAATTCTATTTATATTAATTTTGCTTTTATTACAAAATATCTTATTTATACCAGCCATACTTGCTTTAGCTGTTAGCGGATTTAAGCTATATAAATCAATTATTAAAGACAGAAACAAAGAAAATATTAAAATAGAAGTATTGAGGCATACTATATTTTCATTTATAATGATTCTTGTTATGATATTAGCATCTGTGCTTGAAATATTTGTATCTACGAGTATTTTAAAAATGTTAATAAAATATTTTTAAAAATATTTTAAAAATCTATTTACATTTTTAAAAATCTTTGATATAACTATATATAATTTATGTAAATAGATTAATTTTAAATATAGTAAGGGGTAGGGGAAATATATGGAAAGACAGTTAAAATACTTTTTTAATTTTTTGGAAGAAGATAAAAAATTATCAGAAAACACATTACAATCTTATAAAAGAGATTTAAAACAATTTAAAAGATATATAGAAGCTTGTGAAGTAAGTTATAATCACGTAAAAGAAGAAGATATACAAGACTATATTAAAGAATTAAGTGAACAAGGGAAAAAGCCATCTAGCATTTCTAGATGTATAGCATCTATTCGTTCATTCTATCAATTCGTATTAAAAAACAAAAAAATAAAAGTAGATCCAACTCAAAATATCAAATCACCAAAAATTGAAAAAAGAGTTCCAAGTGTATTAACATCAAAAGAAGTAGAATTATTATTAAATCAACCAAAAGATATAGACCTAAAAGGAATTCGTGATAAAGCTATGCTTGAATTTGCTTATGCAACAGGTATGAGAGTAACAGAGATTATATCTTTAAACATAGATGATGTTAATTTAGACGAAGGATATGTTACTTGTAAAAATGGAAGTAAACAACGTAACATACCATTAGGAACAATGTCTTTAAAAGCTTTAAAAGAATATATTGAAGAAGCAAGAGATATTCTAATAAAAACAGAAAACGAACAAGCACTATTTGTTAATATAAATGGTAGTAGATTAACAAGGCAAGGTTTCTGGAAAATTATTAAATTTTATAAAGAACAAGCACATATTAACAAAGATATTACCCCACACGTGCTAAGACATTCTTTTGCAACACATCTTTTACAAAATGGTGCAGACTTAAAGGCTATCCAAACAATGCTTGGACATTCAGATATTTCTTCTACACAAGTATATATGCAATTTCAAGATGAAGGCATAAAAAATGTATATAGAAAAGCTCATCCAAGAGCATAAAAATATAAAACAAAACAAATAAAATCTCAAATTATTTTTACAAAAATAGTTTGAGATTTTTTATGTTCTATTAAATATGGGACTAGACATAAAAGTAAAATAAATGTATAATAAGCAGGGGTTCTTATGAAAGAAAAAGTGGATATATTAATTGCAACATATAATGGAGAAAAATTTATAAAAGAGCAAATTGATAGCATATTAAATCAGACTTATCAAAATATACAGTTAATTATTTCTGATGATTACTCAACAGACAAAACGAGAGAAATTTTGAAACAATATGAGCAAAATGATAAAATAAAAATATTTTATCAAGAAAAGAATTTAGGATACTTAAAAAATTTTGAATTTCTATTAAAAAAAGTAGAAAGTAATTTTTATATGCTTTCTGATCAAGATGATGTTTGGAAAAGGGAAAAAGTTGAAAAATCAGTAGAAAAATTAGAAAAAGAGAACTTAGATTTAGTATTTGGGGATTTAGAAGTAGTAGATGAGAATTTAAACACTATTTATAATTCTTTTTCAAAATACAAAAAACTTGATAAAAAAATAGAAAAATGTATAGGAAGCTATCAATTGCAATATTTATATAATTGTATAACAGGTTGTACAATATTATCTAAGAAGGAATACTTAAATAAAATATTACCATTCCCAACTACTTCAAAATATATGGTGCACGATTATTGGATAGGATTTATAGTTTCTATTTATGGAAAAGTTGGATATTTAAAAGAACCATATATAAAATACAGACAGCACGGAGAAAATCAAATAGGGATAGAAAGAGCAGTAAATAAAATAAAAAATTTCGAAGACTTACGAAACTTTTTAATTGAAATAAAATTGGGAATATTTGAAACATATGTGAAAAATGAAGATAGAATACCAGAGAAATTAAGAAAGCAAAATAGACAAGCTTTAGAATATTATAAAATGATAAAAAATAAGAAAAAAATTAACTTTGCAAGTTGGGGAACATTTTATAAATTATATAAACAAGAAACAATATCATTTTTTATAAAAAATTTTGTAATATTCAATATGCCATTTTTAGCAAAAATTATTGTTAAAAAAGAAGCTTTTTGACAATTTTTATTTATAATTGTTGTAGATGTATTTAAAAGGAGGAGCTTTTAAATGGATGAAGAAAGAATTGTTAATCCACAAATTGAAAATCAAGTAGAAGAAAGATTAGAAAATTCTTTAAGACCAAGAACATTAGAAGAATATATCGGACAAGAAAAAGTAAAAGAAAATATGAAAATTTATATTGAATCTGCTAAAAAAAGAGGAGAACCATTAGACCATGTATTATTATATGGACCACCAGGTCTTGGAAAGACAACTTTATCAAATATTATAGCAAATGAAATGAACTCTAATATAAAAATAACTTCTGGTCCAGCCATTGAAAAACCAGGAGATTTAGCTTCTATATTAACAAATCTTTCAGAATTTGATTTGTTATTTATAGATGAAATTCATAGATTAAGCAAAAGTGTAGAAGAAATTTTATATCCTGCACTAGAAGATTACACATTAGACATTATAATTGGAAAAGGACCTACTGCAAAATCGATTAGATTAGATTTACCTAAGTTTACATTAGTAGGTGCAACAACAAGGGCAGGAGCGTTAACAACGCCATTAAGAGATAGATTTGGAATTATTCATAGATTAGAATTATACAATACAGATGAATTAACCACAATTATAAAAAGATCTAGCAAGATTTTGGGAGTATCTATAGAAGAAGAAGCGGCAAAAGAAATAGCAAGAAGATCAAGAGGAACTCCAAGAATAGCAAATAGATTACTAAAAAGAGTAAGAGATTATGCAACAGTTTTAGGTGATGGAAATATAACATTAAAACTTGCAAAACACGCTTTAAATCAGTTAGAAATTGATGAACTTGGATTAGACGAAATAGATAGAAAATTGTTAGATACAATGATTGTTCAATATGGTGGTAGACCAGTAGGAATAGAAGCATTGGCAGTAAGTGTAGGAGAAGAAATTGATACTATTGAAGATGTATATGAACCATATTTAATTCAAATAGGTTTCATAGCAAGGACCTTAAGAGGAAGAAAAGCATTACCTGCAGCCTATAGGCACTTAGGATATGATATACCAAAAGATGGGGAGTCTTTATCTGGACAAATGTCAATTTAATTAGAAAAATAAAGGAGCAAAAATGGAAAAAATAATTGAAAAAATAAAATCAAATCCAAAAGAAACTATACTTTTGGTATGTATAATTTTATTATTTGTAATAGGTATGTTAGTTAGAATTGTTGGAATAGATAATATGCCAAATGCTTTAAACTGTGATGAAGCATCATCTGGATATGAGGCATTTTCTATTTTTAAATATGGAATAGATAGAACAGGTAATAAATTACCAGCATTTTTAGAATCATGGGGAGGAGGACAAAATGCATTACTTTCTTATCTTATGATACCATTTATAGCAATTCTAGGATTAAATACGCTATCAATAAGACTTCCTATGGCAATTTTAGGTTGCATATCTTTAGTAATTTTGTATTTATTATTAAAAAAGATAACAAATAAGAAAGTTGCTATTATAGGTTTAGCATTTTTTGTAATATGTCCATGGCATATAATGAAAAGTAGATGGGGATTAGAATCAAATTTATTCCCAGATTTGATGTTAATTTCTGTATATTTTTTAATAGTAGGATTAGAAAATAATAATAAAATTCTTTATTACTTATCATTTGTAATTGCAGGTTTAACAGCATATTCTTATCGGAACATCATATTATTTTTTACCAGTATTTTTAATACCATTGGTTATTATCTTAATACGCAAAGGAAAAATAACAATTAAACAGGCAATTATTTCTATTGCAATTGTTGCCATAGTATCATTGCCAATTATTTTATATGTAGTAATTAATACATTAGGTTGGGATCAAATTAATTTGCCATTTTTAACAATACCTAAGTTAGATGTTAATAGATATGCAAAATTAACTTCTATTTTTTCAGGTGAATTTTTTACAACTAGCATAAAAAATTTTACAGATAGTATAGGAATTTTAATATCACAAAATGATTATCTACCTTGGAATAGTATTCAACCTTTTGGAACAATATACTTGTTTTCAACTGTTTTTACTGTAATAGGTATAATAAATGCATTTAAGAAAAATAAATGGATAGAAGTAAAATATAATTATATATTCAATATATGGTTAATAGTATCAATTATTTTAACTTTTATCTGTGAACCAAATATAAATAGGCTAAATATTATAATGATACCAATTATTTACTATACTATAATTGGAATTTATATAGTAATAAATAATAGAAAAAAAGTAGCAATCGGAGTAGGTATTTTATATCTTATATCTTTTGGACTTTTTGTGCCAAAATATTTTAGCGAAAATTGCGATGAATATGGTACATTTGAAGGAAAATTAGAAGAAGTAATACACTATGTTGATAAAATAGAAGGAAAGAAAATACATATAACAGATAAAATACAATCAAATTATATTCATGTATTGTTCTATACTAAGTATGACACAACTAAATTTGTGGAAACTGTGGATTATGAAGACCCAAAAGTAGAATTTAAAAAAGTAAATTCTTTTGGTAAATATTATTTTGATGATATAAAAGAATTGAATACAAAAGAAAACAATGTATATGTAATTAAAAAAGAAGAAAAGGAAAAATTTGATTTAGAAAATGTTAAGATTACAGAATTTGAAAAATACCTAGTAATAGAATAAACTTTTATAGGAGGAAAAAGCAAAGATGAAATTACTATTACATACGTGTTGTGCACCTTGCAGTGTATATTGTATTGATTCTTTAAGAGAAGAAAAAATAGAACCAACTGTATACTGGTTTAATCCCAATATTCACCCATATGCAGAATATAATGCAAGAAGAGACTGTTTAAAAGAATATACAAAAAGTATAAATGTAGAAGCCATTTTTGAAGAAAATTATGGGTTAAAAGATTTTTGTAAAAATGTTATTGGAGATTTAGATAATAGATGTAAAAATTATTGCTATCCTATTCGACTAGAGCAGACTGCAAAATATGCAAAAGAAAATGGATTTGATAGTTTCTCTACTACCTTATTAGTAAGTCCTTATCAAAACCACGAAATGTTAATTGAAGTATCAGAAAAAATAGCAAAGAAATATGATATTAATTTTTTATATCGAGACTTTAGAGTTGGATTTCGAAAAGGACAAAATAAGGCAAGAGAGCTTGGCTTGTATATGCAGAAATACTGCGGTTGTGTGTTTTCAGAGGAAGAAAGATATTTACAAAATAATAAGAAATAAATTAATGTTATTTGATAAAACAATATTTTCAACGGATAAATCAAAGCATTATGTATGATGAAGAAGATAAATTTGAGAAATGATATTAAAAAGATTAAAAAAATTTAGGAGTTTAAGATGGAAAATTATAAAACGATGAATACTAATGAAAACATTCCAGAAATATTATATGTTTTTCAATTATATGATGATACTCCAATTGGAAAAATATATAGAGAAAATTTTGAAACAACTAAAACTATAAAATCTGCTGGTATTTATAATTTATTAAAAGATGATTATAGAAATAAATTTGTTAATGGAGATATAGAATATGTTGATATATTAAATAATAATTTTTCTAATAGATTATCAAAATTTGGATTTGAAAATATAAATAATGAATTTGAAGTTGAATTAGAAAGATATAGAATGAAAAAATATAAGACATATCCCTCAAGATTATCTTGCATATATGCTTTTGGAGACTATGAGACCTGTAAATTAGTTTCGCAAATATACAAGTGGAGTTTAGATGAAATAAAAGAATTCAAAATTATTAATCTACATTCAGCTTGCAAGGTACATATGGAAATAGTATCATATTTGAAAGGTAAGATGCAGAATTTCTCTTTTGAAGAAATAGAGAAATATTATGATAAATATTGGAAAGGAGAAAGAATTGATAAAATAAGTATAGATAATAAAATGTTATCAGTATCTCCTATATATGAATATTTAATTGAAGGAGAGATAAAGGAAGTATAATCTAATATTTAGATTTTAATTTTGATAAAATTACAAAATTTGGAGGATAAATATGGTTGATATTATAGAAAACATAATAAATCAAGGTGAAAAGATAAATACAGAGTTTAAAGAAGCAAAACAGAAATTACCAAATAATCTTTTTGAAACAGTATGTGCATTTTTAAATCGTTTTGGTGGAAATATAATATTAGGAGTGAATGATAAAAAAGATATTATTGGTGTAGATAAAAATTATGTGATTCAGATGAAAAAAGATTTTGCCAATTTATGTAATAATCCTCAAAAAATATCTCCAACAATTTATTTAAAAATAAATGACTACGAAATAGATGGAAAAACGGTTATACATATAAATGTTCCCGATTCGCCAGAAGTCCATAGAACTGGTGGAAGAATATATGATAGAAATGAAGATGGAGATTTTGATATTACTGATAATAGTAATTTAGTTCTAGATATGTATATAAGAAAAAAAGAAATACATATTGAAGACAAAATCTTTCCGTATGCTACAATGGAAAATTTAAGAGAAGATTTATTAGAAAAGGCAAGAAAATGGGCAATTTTAAAAAATGAAAATCATCCTTGGAAAAATATGACAAATGAGCAAATTATAAAAAGTTCAGGATTATATAGAGAAGATGTAATGACAAAAGAAGAAGGACTAACTCTTGCAGCAATTTTACTATTTGGAAAAGATGAAATAATTATGTCATGTTTATCACATTTTAAAACAGATGCAATATATAGAAATGAAAATATGGATAGGTATGATGATAGAGATGTAATTATTACAAATTTAATAGATAGTTATGAAAGACTAATGCAATTTGTTCAAAAACACACTAATGATAAATTTTATCTTGAAGGCTCACATAGTATTAGTATTAGAGATAAGATAGCGCGTGAACTATGTTGAAATCTGATAATTCATAGAGAATTAACAAGTGGTATAACCTCAAGAATGATTATAACAAAAGATAATATTTATACAGAAAATCCTAATATACCACGAATGAGAGGATTTATTACAGTAAACAATTGTATACCATATTCAAAAAATCCCAAAATAGCAAAGATATTTAGAGAAATAGGACTTGCAGATGAATTGGGAAGTGGAGTTAGAAATATAACAAATTATTCTGAAATTTATTCGGGAAAAGAGCCAATATTTGAAGAAGGAGATATCTTTAAAGCAACAGTTCCATTAGTAAAAGTACTAAACGAAAAGACAATTGTAGAAGTTAATAAGATGACAGCAAGAGAATTAAATGCAACACTAGTAGGAAATAGTAAGGCACAAGATAAGGCACAAGATGAGGCACAAGATGAGGCATATGACAATGCACATGATGAAATAGATATAAAAATAATTAAATTTTGTAATAAAGAAAAAAATATTTTCGAAATTATGAAATATATAGGTTACAAAAATAGAACAAGATTTAGAAGAGATTATATAAAACCATTAGTAGAAAAAGGACTACTAAAAATGACAATTCCAGATAAGCCGACAAGTAAAAATCAAAAATATATATCTTTGAAAAATTAAAAATCAATGGAGGAATATCAATGAAAATTGGATTTATTACTGATACTAATATATTAACAAAACAACAAAAAAATGATTAAAAAGTATAGGAGAGAAAATATGGAACTTAGTGAATTAAAAGAATATATTGATACAATTAAGGATAGCGGTAGATTTAAAAAATTAGATGAATTTACCAAAATGACAAAAATGGATACAAATAGAGATATGTATGAAAACATTGAATACTATGTAAAAATATATCATTCAAAACATACAAATAAAAGATTATTTGAGCCAGATTATGAATATTTTGTTAAATTTTTAAAAAGCTATATGGACAATGAACCAGCAAGTTTACTTAGACGAGAAGATGGATATTTAGATTTAGAAAATAGTTTATACTTGAAACAACCAGGATTATTTTCTGAAAATAAAGGTAATTTTTTAGATCACTATATGATAATGACAGATGGAAGTATATATATTTCAAAATTACCATTACATTATAGAGGTAATTCAGGGATAACGAATCCATATTGTTTATATGGACCATTAATTGCTTCGTACATAGCTAAAAATTTAGATATTGAATGTGCAGATATTAATTTGGCAAAATCACACAATGGATATAAAATACTAAGTAAGAATTTCCTAAAAGAAAACGAAGAAATTATCACATATACAGAAAATATGATGCTTATTTCAGAATATTTAGATAAAATAGATGAAGCATTAAAACTTAGAAAATTTAGTGAAGTAGAAATAAAAAAAGTTAAATTTGATTTTATAAAGCAAGAATTTTTAGCTAAGTTAATTGGATTAAAAGATCAAACAGCAGACAATTCACCATTAATTATAAGTGTAGATGAGTATGAAAATAAACATATAAGAATGGCACCTATGTTTGACTTAGACTTTAGTTTTCATATTGCAAAAGATATAGGATTACTAATAAGACAATGTGATAATGGTAATACAGATATAGGTTCTTTAATAGAACAATATAAAGATTATCCTGGTTTTAAACAATTTGCTAAAAGAAGTATAGAAGCATTAGATATGGAAAAAATATTTAAACAAATTTATGATGAAACTGGTATTAAAAAATTTGGAGAATATATGAATGACGAACAAATGAAAGAATTTATAGGATTTGTAAATAGAAATATTCAAATAGCGAAAGAAACTTTTGACAAAGTCTATGAAAGTGAAAGAGAGGAAAGATAATGTTATTAAACCTATATTGGAAGGATAATAAACAAAACGAATATATGCTAGGTAAATTATATAAAGAAAATGGAAAATATCATTTTGAAATAAACGAAGAAGAACTAAAGAAAGCTACCCACAAAGGATGTTTTGGAATAGGGGAATTGAACCTTTTAGATAAACATTATGAAAGTGATACATTATTTTCATTTTTTAAAAGAAGAATACCATCAAAAAACAATGAACATATCGAAGAAATATTAAAAGAATTAGATATGAAAGAATATGATGAAATGGAATTATTAGAAAAAACAAATGGAATTTTATATACAGATAGGTATTATTTAAAAAAGGAAGAAAATTAGAATGTTAATTTGTGATATAAAACCAATTGGAAAAGTAGGAAAAAAATTATTAGATGATAAAAATGCGGATAATATTATTGATAAAATCATTGAACTACCAATGAGAAAAGCATGTAAAATTTTTAAAAACAAAAATATAGAAACAAATATGAGCAGTGCTAATAAGAAAAACATACTAAAAAAAGGCAAAAAGAGAATTGAAAAGGAAGATTTAAAATTAGATGGTAAAATACATTACTTCGGACCAGACTTTACAAGTGCAGGAAAAGGATATGCTTGGATTATGATAAACTATGATACATTATCTAATGAAAATAAAGAAAAAATATTTGAACTTCAAAAAACATTAGGAGAAAATCGTGTTTGGCTTATATATTCTATGTATTATCTCAAATTTCATACAGAAGAAAAAGAATATAATGATTATAAGAAAAGATTTGATGAAAAATCTTTTAATCTAATTTATAATAATAAATATCCAAGACGTGCAGTATTCCTAAGAATGCCAATTTCAAATGAAAGTACAGTACAAGAAGTTGAAGAATATTTTTGTAAAATAGCAAATGAAATGCTAAAACAATAAAAAGATGTAGCTTAATGCTACATCTTTTATTCTGGAATAAAATATAAAGCAAATGCTTCTTTTACTATTCCTTGTTGGGTATGATATAAAAATTCACAATTAGGTAATTCACAAAAATCATTGCAAATAATTAAATATTTTCCACGATAAGAATCCAAATCTAACAACGAAGAATAGATTAAATCTGTGTCGTGAGCAACATTTGCACAACTAACAATTTCTTTATAGCATATGTCATAAAAAGAATAGCCCTCATCTAAATAAGGAATAATTGATTGACCAACTATAGAAGCATCAATTAAAATAGTAGTATCCTTTGGTACATTATTATTAATAAAATTTGCCATTTCTTGAGCACCTGAATAAGGATGGAAAACATCCTTTACAGCCGTTGTAAAAAAATTCTGTAATCCAAAACATAAAGTAATAAGAAGAAATGCTATACATAGTAAGAAATGTTTTATATCATCAAGACCATCATATTGATAGACCAATATTAGATAAAATAATATAACTGCAAAGAATAAAATATATCTTTGAAATAGAATTGAAGAATACACAAAATTATAAATTAAAAGTTGAAACATTAATCCAATAGCTAAAATAACAAATTCTTTATAATATTTTTTTAATACAAAAATTGTGTAAATAAATAATAAAATTAATAAAGCTATTATACACCAAGTTACTTTGTCTACGAAAGGATTAGCGACACATTCATAATTAATATTAGATGTACCATAAAGTTCAAAAACTACCAATAAAGTATTAAAAACAATAATTAATAAACCAATAAAAACTGATTTTATATTGGTATTATTTTGCTTTTTATAAAAATGCTCAAATATTTCATAAAAATGAAAAGTAATAGTAAGCCCTGCAACAATTCCCCAAGCTAAAGAATGAGTATGAATAAGTAGAGCAATTAAAATACTATAAACAATAGGGCGTTCAAATCTTTTTGGGTAAAAAACACTAATAATAACTAAAAGTAAAATGATGCAAGAATAATTTCTAGAAATCGCACTAAAAGTATATGTAAAAGGAATAGTAAATAATGCAAAAATTTTAATTGGCAAAGGAAGCTTAGTTTTAAATAAAAATAACCAAGAACTAATTAATATCATAATAAAACTAATTAAATTTAAAGTGATAATTGGAAAATTTAGTTTAGCAAAAGGCATTAATAATAAATGCCATAAAATTGGATGACCATCAAACCTACTTGCTAAAAATAAATCAACAACTGACAATTCTTTTGCCATAAGCCAAGCATGTATTTCGTCACGCCAAGGTTCGTGAAGAAGTGTTAAAACAAGATTTAAAATTCCATATAATACAAAAATTGTCCAATAAATTACTGTTTTATTTTTAAAAATTTTTTTTAAATTCATAGTAAAAACCTTTCTTATAGAAATACTTTATAAACTTTATTTCCTAATTTTATTTTTCTGCTTTTAAATTTATCGAATATAGTATATAATATGGAAAAAAAGATTTCAATACAAGGAGGTAAAATTTTGGATAAATTAGTATTAGTAGACGGGAATAGTATTATGAATAGAGCATTTTATGGTATAATGGGAAGCAAAATGCTAACAACCAAAGACGGAAAATATACAAATGCTATTTATGGATTTTTAGCAATTTTGTTTAAATTGTTAGAAGAAGTAAATCCAAAATATTTAGTTGTGGCTTTTGACTTAAAAGCTCCAACAGCAAGGCACAAATTATATGAAGGTTACAAAGCAACAAGAAAAGGAATGCCAGAAGAACTTGCACAGCAAATGCCAATTATAAAAGAAATTTTAAGAGCAATGAATATCGATATTGTTGAAATGGAAGGGTATGAAGCAGATGATGTTCTTCGGAACTTTATCACGCTATGGAGAAAATCAAGGGTTAGAAGTTATCATTCTTTCTGGAGATAGAGATACATTTCAATTAGCAACAGATAAAGTAACTATTCGTATTCCACATACGAAAGGCGGAAAAACAGAAACAGATGAATATGATAGAAAAAAAGTAATAGAAACTTATGGAATAGAACCAAAACAATTAATTGATGTTAAAGGTCTACAAGGAGATGCATCAGATAATATTCCAGGAGTACCAGGAATACGGAGAAAAAACTGCACTTGCATTAATCCAAAAATTTGGGACAATTGAAAATTTATATGACAAAGTAGAAAAAGGTGAATCCGAATTAAAGGGAAAACAAAAAGAAAATATAGAAAATAATAGAGACTTAGCATATCTTTCAAAAACATTAGGAACAATAAATTTAGAAGTACCAATTCAAGACAATTTAGAAAATTTCAAAGTAGAAGAGTGGGACAAGCAAAAAGTATTAAAAATATTTAAAGAATTAAATTTCAATCGTTATATTGAAAGATTTTCTTTAAATGAACAAAATCACTCAAAAGAAGAAGTAAAAGATTTATTTAAAATAGTAAATAAATCAAAAGAAGAAATAATAAAATTAATACAAAAACAAAAAGAAATGAATTTATATTTAGAAACAAAAGAAGATAGTAAAGAAGAAAAGATTATAAAAGAGCAAATATCTGGATTAGCAATATTTGATAGTCAAAATAAAGAAGCAATGGCTATTAAATTCCAAAATGAAAAAGAACTTCAAGACTGGAAAGAAATTTTTGAAGATGAAGCTATCAAAAAAAGTAGTATTAATTTTAACAAAATATATATACTACTAAAACAAATTGGTATTGAAATAAAAGGAATTGAATATGATATTGCAATTGCAAGTTATATTTTAGACCCAACAAATAATAAATTAGAAATAGATAGATTAATAGAACAATATTTAAATATTGATGTTCCATCTCAAATAGAAAAAGAAGAAAAACAAATAACTTTGTTTGACGAAAAAGAAGAAGAAAAAGAAGGAACATTAGAATTATATAGTTATGCAATATATAAAATAAAAGAAATTACATCTAAAGAATTAGACAAAATAGGAGCAAAAAAATTATTTGATGAAATTGATATGCCAACAATTGAAGTATTATCTGATATGCAATGGAATGGCATGTATGTAGATAAAGAAGAATTAGAAAAATTCGGAGAAGAATTAACAGTTAAGTTAGAAAGTTTAACGAAAGAAATTTATAAAATGGCAGGAGAAGAATTTAACATTAATTCTACAAAGCAATTAGGAGAAATTCTTTTTGAAAAGATGAAATTGCCAATTATCAAGAAAACAAAAAACGGATATTCTACTGATGTAGATGTGTTAGAAAAATTGAAAAGAGAGGATCCTATAATTGATAAGATTTTGGATTATAGGCAACTTATGAAATTAAACTCTACTTATGTAGAAGGCTTAAAACCATATATAAATCCTAAGACTAAGAGAATTCATTCATTTTTTCATCAAACTATAACAGCAACCGGAAGGATTAGTTCAACAGAGCCAAATCTTCAAAATATACCAACTAGATTTGAACTAGGAAAAAGAGTTAGAAAGGTATTTGAACCAGAAGAAGGAAAAGTATATATTGATGCAGATTATTCACAAATAGAATTAAGGGTTTTAGCACATATATCAAATGATGAACACATGATACAAGCATTTAAAGAAGGTCAAGATATTCACAAACAAGCCGCTTCTAAAGTGTTTAAAACACCAATAGACGAAGTAACAAAAGAACAAAGAAGTGATGCAAAAGCGGTTAACTTTGGAATTGTATATGGAATTAGTGATTTTGGATTAAAAGAACAATTACGGAATTACAAGAAAAAGAGCAAAACAATATATAGATGAATACTTAGAACAATATTCAGGAATAAAGGAATTTATGAATAGCATAACAAAACAAGCAACAGACAATGGATTTGTAGAAACATTATTTTATAGAAGAAGATATATACCAGAATTAAAATCTAATAATTATATGGTAAGGCAATTCGGTTCAAGAGCTGCCATGAATACACCTATACAAGGAACAGCAGCAGACATTATGAAAATAGCTATGATAAAAGTGTATAATGAAATCAAAAAAAGAAATTTAAAATCTAAAATTGTTTTACAAGTGCATGATGAAATGATGATTGAAGCACCTGTTGAAGAAAAAGAAGAAATAAAAAGTATTTTAAAACAATCAATGGAAACAGCTGTAAAATTAAATGTACCATTAATAGCTGATATTTCAGAAGCTAAAAATTGGTATGACTGCAAGTAGATGTTTATTTGGACAAAAAACATCTAAAAAAGATGCTTTTTTGTCAAATAACCAAAAACACTAAAAGGAGAGAGCATATTGAAAAATAAAAAAATAACAATTACAATACTAATCTTTATTTTATTAATAGCAATTATTTTTTTATTCCGAAACAATATATTAAAAATAATTTATCCAAAGACATATAAAGAAGTTGTAAAAATATATGAGCAAAAATATAATATTGATGAAAATTTGATTTTTGCTTTAATAAAATCAGAAAGTAATTTTAATACAAAGGCAATTTCAAATAGTAACTTGCTATTTATCAATATTAATGGAAAGATATAAAAATAAAGAAGTGGCACTAGCTGCATATAATGCAGGAATTGGAACAGTAGATGTATGGATTAAAGAAAATATTATAAAAAGTGATGGTACAGATATTGAAAATATACCATACAAAGAAACAAATAACTATGTAAGAAAGATATTAAGAGACTATAAAATTTATGAAGATTTATATAAAAACTAGACAAATGACAAAAAATGAAATAAAATAACAATATAAATAAAAAATAAAGGAGTAATAAAAATGATAGTAGAACAATTAATATTTACTGTAATTGCCCTTGCTATATTTGTATATATGTTTTTCCGCATGATACAAAAAAATGACACTACTTACGTTGTTGTACTAGTTTTAGAAGCAATTGGAATTGCACTTAATTTTGTAGAAGTATTTTTCCAAATCAAACTAAATATTTTGTTTGTTATACTAAAATATATATTATCAATAATTTTACCTATTGCAATTTTAATATTAGAAAAAAGAAATATTGTATTGTCAGAAATACTATATCTTCAAAAAGCGAAATTATATTTATTTTTTGGAGATAATAAAAAAGCAAAACAATCATTAATTAGTTTATTAGAAAAAAATCCAAAATTTTACCAAGCACATAAAATACTTGCTGAAATTTATGAACAAGAAGGTGGATTAAGAAAAGCAATTGATGAATATGTACAAGCAGTAGATTTAAATAAAAAAGATTATGATTCTTATTATAAAGTAGCAGAATTATTAACTCATTTAGACAAAAAAGATGATGCAGCAGATATGTTACATAGTTTATTGAACAAAAAACCAGAAATGTATAAGGCAACAGAATTATTAGGAGATATTTTGTTAGAAAAGGAAATGTATAAAGAAGCAGTAAATGTTTATCAAGATGCTCTAAAATATAATCCAGTAAGTTATGAATTAAACTACAATTTGGGAATTGCTTATACTATGTTAAATGATTTCCAAAATGCAAAAACATGTTATGAAAAAGCAGCACAAATTAATTCTTTATTATATAACGCTAAATATTCTTTAGCAGAAATTGCCTTAATTTATAAAGATTTAGAAGAAGCGGAAAAAAGATTTTTAGAAATAATTGAAGATGAAGAATTATCTGCAGATGGCTATTATGAATTGGCAAAAATTTACTTAATAAAAGGTAATAAAGATATGGCAATTCAATATATTAATACAGCGATTGATATAAATAGTAAAAAAATAGCAGAAAAAGTAAAAAAAGAACCAATTTTTATTCCAATTATGGCTAAAATTGCTATACCATTTAATTTAGAAGAGCCACAACTAGAAGAAGATGAAGCTCAAACAGAAGAAAAAAATAAAAAGAAATTAAAAGAAAAAGAAATAAAAGCAAAAGAACATTTAGAAGAAATGAGTGAAATAACTAAGCATCTAAGTTATAACGACATTAAATTACTCAAGAAAAATTCTTCTGGCAGAGGACAAGAAAACTTGCAAGAACAAAAAGACGAGAATATTCAAAAAGAAATACAAGAATAGTATAAATGTAATAATCTCCAGTAGTAACTTATTATCACATAAGTCATTACTGGAGATTATAAATTTATTTATAATGTTCTTTCATACAAATCTTTAATAAAAACATCTTTTTCTTCAAAATTATCAATAAAACCTATTTTTGCCATTTGATTATTTTCATTAATTTCTTGAATCCAAACAGCTCTTTCATCATAGAACACATCAAATTTCTCATTTTGGTTAACAATATTATTAATTCTTTCTAAATCCATAATAAACCTCCTAAAAATAGATATTTATAAAAGTATATCCATAAAAAATAAAATTATAACAATTTGACTTATATTTATATTTAAGATAAAATAAAACTATATGACAAAAGGAGGAATTTTATGAAAATACAATACAAAGACAAAATAATAGAGCAAGATTATGAAATAAGCATACAAGACTTATTAAAAGAAGAAATTGAAAAAAGTAAGCATACTGTTATTGGAGCAACGTTTAACAACGAATATGTGAATTTAGGATATAAAATAAAACAAGATGGAGAAATAAAATTAATTGATATCTCATCTAAAGAAGGTACAAAAATTTATAGAAGAACATTAATTTATATTTTAGGTATGGCATTTGAAAAATTATATCCTAGAAAAGGAATAATTGTAAATTACCAATTACCAAATTCTATGTTTTTTGAAATTGAAGATGTAGAAATAACAGAAGAACTTATACAAAGTTTGACTGATAGAATGGAAGAAATTATAAAAAAAGACTTAAATATAGAGCAAGTAATTATGAATAGAAAAGAAGCAGAAGAATTTTTTCAAAAAAACAACACAGTAAGAGGAAAATTGCAATTAGATTTAAAAGAAAATCAAGAAATTTATATGTATTTTTGTGAAGATTACTATAATTATTGCTATGGTACACTAGCAAATAGGACAGGAATTACAAATATATTTGAAATTGTAAAATATGATGATGGTTTATTATTGAGATATCCAAACTCAAATAAACCAGAGCAATTACCAAAATTAATTCAAAGTAAAAAATTAGCTTGGGCATTAAATGAATATGATGATATTCACAAAATTTTAAATGTAAATACAGTTTATAAATTAAATAAAGCAGTGGAAGAAGGAACTATTAAAGATATTATTATGCTTGATGAAGCATTACACGAAAAGAAAATTGCTAATATTGCAGATGAAATTGCCAAAAATAGAAAAATTAAAATAGTATTAATTGCAGGACCATCTTCATCAGGTAAAACAACTTTTGCTCAAAGATTAGGTATACAATTAAGGATTAATAGAATTAAACCAGTGACGATATCAGTAGATAATTATTTTGTAGAAAGAAAAGATAATCCAAAAGACGAAAATGGAAATTATGATTTTGAATGTATAGAAGCAATTGATTTGGAATTATTTAATGATCACTTAACAAAACTATTAAACGGTCAAGAAGTAGAAGTTCCAGAATTTGACTTTTATGAAGGAACTAAAAGATATAATGGAAAAAAATTAAAATTAGAGCAAGATGAAATTTTAGTAATTGAAGGAATCCATTGCCTAAATGATAAATTAACAAGTAGAATTGATAAAGAACAAAAATATAAAATTTATATTAGTGCATTAACAGTTTTAAATATGGATAGATATAATCGAATTTCTACAACAGATACAAGATTAGTAAGAAGAATTGTACGAGATTACCAATTTAGAGGATATGATGCAAAACACACAATTAGGTCGTGGAATATGGTAAATAAAGGAGAAGAAAAAAATATTTTCCCATATCAAGAAGAGTCAGATAGCATATTTAATACATCACTAATTTATGAATTATCAGCATTAAAAACACTTGCAGTGCCATTATTAGAAGAAATAAAACAAAGTGAAGCAGAATATGCGGAAGCAAGAAGATTAATAAATATATTAAAATATTTTGAACCTATTCCACAAAATATGATACCAACAAATTCACTATTAAAAGAATTTTTAGGTGGAGGAGATTTCAAATATTAGGAGATAAAAATGAAACAAAAAAATTTTTTTGAAATAGATGAAGAGTTTATATGTGAAAATTGTGGAAAAGAAGTACCAAAATTAGGATATTCTTGTAGAAATCATTGTCCATATTGTTTACACTCAAAACATATAGATAAAAATCCAGGCGATAGGCAAGAAGATTGCAATGGAGATTTAGAGCCTATCGGACTGGAAATTAATAGCAAAAAAGGATATGTTATTGTTTTTAAATGTAAGAAATGTGGTGCAATTAGAAAAAATAAAGCAGCAAAAGATGATAATATGGATTTAATTATAAAATTGTCAAATTCTTTTTCATAATAATTCCATCTTTACTTTTGTAATAATTTTTTCTAATTCCGTACTTGAGTAAAACCAAATTCTTTATATAAATAAATAGCAGGATAATTTTCTTCCATAACTTCTAAAGTAATAGTATGTAAGCCTAATTGTTTTGATAAATCAATTAGGCTTTTTAATAAAAACCCTCCAATTCCTTCATTTCTGCAACTTTTTTTTACTACAATATTCATTATATCTGCTTCATCAATCATAACTTTAATTCCAGCAAATCCAACTATTTCATCTTTAAATTTGGCAACTAAATACTGTGAATTCTCACTTTCCAATTCATCTTTTAAAGTAGATGCATTCCAAAATTCATCAAAATCGATTGTAAGCCTATTTGAAATAGAATTTAAGTCTGTAAGTTGCATATGAGAAATTTCAATTTCTTTTAATTTTTCTTGTAATATTTTTTGAGCTTGAGGCTTTTTTAAATAAAGAGGTAATACATCATCTAATTCATTTTCTTTCCATTTACGAAATCCTATTAATCCTAAAATATAAGAATCTAATTCATTTTGTTTAGATAAGTTTATTTTAAAATTTTTAAAATATTCATTTATTTTGTTTTCAAAGGCAAAAATACCATCACCAACAAAAGTAATGCAACTTTCATTAGGAATTACTTTTAGGCATAAATTAAAAGCATTTTCTATATTGTCTGTAGATGGTGGGATAATATTAAAATAATTACCATTTTTATTTTCGTATAAAGAAAAATAACAATTATTATTTTTACAGTCTATTAAACTAAAAATAAAACCTTCTTTATTTGCTAAATATGCTAAAGACTCTAATGAACTAACTCCAATGCATGGAATATTTAAACTGTCTTGAAACGCTTTTGCAGTTGCTATTCCAATACGAATCCCAGTAAAAGATCCAGGTCCTTTATCACAAACTAATAACTCTATATTCTCCATAGATAAATTAGCCTTTTCAAGGGCTGAATTAATCATAGGCATTAAATTTTCAGAATGTGTTGTTCCTAAATTAGAATCTAACTTACAAATTAAGTTAGACTCTTCTAAAATTGAAACTCCACAAATATTACTTGCTGTATCAATACTTAATATTTTCAAAATAATCCTCCCATCTGTGTGAATTTACATCTATATTTAATATTCTAACATTTTCATTATTATCATCTCTACTAAATGTAATATGGAGATATTCTTTTGGAAGTATGTCTTTTAATAATTCACCCCACTCAATAATGCAAATACCATTTCCAAAATATTCTTCTCCACCAATTTCATAAAATTCAGATGAATCTTCTAAACGATAAACATCAAAATGATAAATTGAAACATCATCTTTTTTATATTCATTTACAATAGTAAATGTAGGACTAGAAATTTCTTTTTCTAATCCAAAATAACTTAAGATGCCTTCGGTAAATTTTGTTTTACCGACTTCCCAAATCACCGTGTCAAGACGATTATATCTTCATTATTTAGTTTAGACGCCAATTGTTTTGCAAAATTTTTAGTATCAGTTTCACTTTTAGAAAGAAATTTAAAATTCTTCATAAAAACCACCCCGAAATTATCATAATTATACTACAAAAAATGAAAAAATTCAATTAAAAGTATTGATAAATTACAAACCTTGTAATATAATTGTAATAAAATTGTAACAAAAAAGAAAAATAAAATTTGAAGGGAAGAGAAAGATGTTTAAATTTGGTTTGGGACAAGATATAGGAATTGATCTAGGAACTGCAACAGTAATTGCGTATGTAAAAGGAAAAGGAATTGTATTAAGAGAACCATCTGTTGTAGCAGTAGACAATAATACAGGAGAAGTATTAGCAGTAGGACAAGAAGCAAGAAGAATGCTTGGAAGAACACCAGGAAATATTGTAGCAACAAGACCTTTAAGAGATGGTGTAATTTCTAACTATACTGTAACTGAAAAAATGTTAAAACACTTTATAAACAAAGTTTGTGGAAAATTTCTATTTGCTCCAAGAATTATGATTTGTATCCCATCCCAAGTAACAGAAGTTGAAAAAAAAGCTGTTATTGATGCTGCTTCCCAAGCAGGTGCAAGAAAAGTTTATTTAATAGAAGAACCAATAGCTGCTGCAATTGGAGCAGGAATTGACATATCAAAAGCATGTGGAAATATGGTAGTAGATATTGGTGGAGGAACAACTGACATTGCTGTTATTTCCCTTCGGAGGCTCAGTTGTAAATACATCTATAAAAGTAGCGGGAGACAAGTTTGATGAAGCAATCGTAAAATATATTAAGAAAAAACACAATGTTATGATAGGAGAAAGAACAGCAGAAGATTTAAAAGTGAATATAGGTTGTGTATTTCCTAAAATACAAGATACAGAAATGGACATTAGAGGTAGAGATTTAATTACAGGACTTCCAAAAACTATTACAATTCATTCTAGTGAAATGCTAGAAGCATTAATTGAGCCAGCAATGATGATTGTAGATGCAGTTCATTCTGTACTTGAAAGAACACCACCAGAACTTGCATCAGATATAAGTGATAAAGGAATTTATATGACAGGTGGAGGATGCCTAGTAGATGGGTTAGATAAGCTTTTGCAAGAAAAAACAGGAATCAATGTAATGATTGCACAAGATACTGTATCTTGTGTAGCATTAGGAACAGGTAAGGCATTAGAAAATTTAGACGCATTAGATGGAAAAACAAAAAAATAACATAAAAACATTTAAAATAATTAAATAGTGAAAGTAAGAATAAAAATGAAAAATAAAAAAAGAGTAGCTTTTATAACTTTGGGTTGTAAAGTAAATCAATATGAAACAAATGCTATGATACAACAATTTCTACAAAAAGAATACGAAATATATGAAAATACCGAAAAAGCAGATATATATATTATAAATACTTGTACAGTAACTAATATATCAGACAGAAAATCAAGACAAATGTTACGAAGAGTAAAAGAATTAAATCCACAAGCAATAGTAGTTGCTTGTGGTTGTTATGTACAGGTAGCAAAAAATGAATTAGAAAAAATGGAAGAAATTGATTTAGTATTAGGAAATAATGAAAAAAAGAATATTGTGCAAGTAATAGAAAAATATATAGAAACAAGAAAAAAAGATATAGAAATTGAAGATGTAATTTCGCAAAAGGAATATGTAGAATTAGGAGAGACAACATATACAGAAAAAACAAGGGCTGTAATTAAAGTACAAGATGGATGTGACAGATTTTGTACATATTGTATTATTCCATATGCAAGAGGAAGAGTAAGAAGTAGAAATCCTAAAATTGTAGTAGAAGAAATCAAAAAAATTGCTCAAAAAGAAATTAAAGAAGTAGTTATAACAGGAATTCATATAGCTTCTTACGGAAAAGATTTTAAAGAAGAATATAGACTTATAGATTTATTAGAAGAAATAAATCAAATAAATGGAATTGAAAGGATAAGATTAGGTTCAATTGAACCACTTTTAATAACAGAAGAATTTGTAAAAAGATTGTCTAAATTAGAAAAAATATGTCATCACTTTCATTTATCTTTGCAAAGTGGATGTGATGAAACTTTAAAAAGAATGAATAGAAGATATAACTGTATGCAATTCAAAGAAATTGTAGAAAGATTAAGAAATACATATAAAGATGTTATCCTAACAACAGATATTATTGTTCGGATTTCCACAAGAAAGTGAAGAAGAATTCGAAAAAACTTATAAATTTTTACAAGACATAAAATTCTATAAAATGCATATTTTTAAATATTCTCCAAGAAAAGGAACAAAAGCAGCACGGAATGTCTGGACAAATTGATGGAACAATAAAAGAAGAAAGAAGTAAAAAATTAATTGAACTTTCAAATAAAAATGAAATAGAATATAATAAAACATATATAGGAAAAGAAATAGAAGTATTATTTGAAGAGAAAAAAAATGAAAATTATTTTGGACACACTAAAAATTATGTTTTAGTTTCTACTAAATCAAATAAAAGTTTAGAAAATAAAATAGTAAAAGGAATTTGTAAAAAAATTGAAAATAACTATATTTTAATGGAAATAGAAGATGTGTAATAAAAACGTAACAAATGTGTAACAAACATTTAATATAAAAATGTAGTAAAATTACTTGATTATTTTAAAAATATATAGTATAAATAAAATAATGATTTGTATATATTACAAAGGAGGAATTAAAAGATGGCAGATTCAGAAAAAATAAACGAACTATCAGGTGTTTTTGGTGGAGTTGAAGTAACAGAGCCAAACAAAGAAAACGCGGGAACCATTATGAATGTTAGTGGAAATCTACCAACCAAAGCAGGATTCTGGAGTAAATTTAAAGCATTTTGGTTACAAGACATAGATTGGAATAAGGAAATAAAAGTAGAATTAACACCATATCAACAAAAAATAGAAGATGAAATAAATGAGTTCTTACATCAAGATATTACTTGGGGAAAAGTACACGATTTTCTATTCCAAGAAGTTAGTTTTAGAAGTAAAAAATAAACTTTAAATAAAATTAATGGAAAAGTATAGCATATTTTTAAAAAATGTGCTATACTTTTCTTGCTTTAATAAATGAATTTTAAAGAAAGACTAACTATTAATTGTCAATAAGATTATTAAAATTTTTTTAATAATTTTATATAGATAAAAATTTGC
>CANRFI010000008.1 GCA_947629855.1 uncultured Clostridia bacterium | reverse complement strand
AGTGGAGAAAAATAACATATATATAACAAAAAAAGTTAAGTATTTGCAAGATTTTTAGAGTTTTGCAAATGACTAAAGATATTATACAAGGAGAAAAATAATGTCTAATCTAATTGAAAAAAGTTTAGTAGTAAGAAAAGAAAATTTGTATGATAAAATAAGAAAAAGTCTTTTAGCCTTTTTTTATGCAAAAGACTATAAAATGATGGAAAGATTAGATAAGCTTATTATTCCTAAAAGACCAAACAAAAGAATTATTATTCCTGAAGAAATGGGAAAAAAAATTCAAAAATATTAAAATGTGGGGAAAATAAATGAAAAACATAAAAGATTATAATTTGGAAGAACTAAAAATAGAATTAAAAAATCTAGGTGAAAAGACATTTCGCGCAGAGCAAATTTTTCAATGGTTATATATTGAAAAAGTAGAAAATTTTGATGAAATGACAAATCTTTCTTTAGATTTAAGAGAAAAGTTAAAACAAAATTACACAATATGTAATTTTAATATTTTAAAAAAACAGGAATCAAAAGATGGGACAATAAAATATTTATTTGATGTATTAGATAAAAACGCAATCGAAACAGTTCTTATGAGATACCATTATGGAAATAGTATATGTGTATCATCTCAAATTGGTTGTAAAATGGGATGTAAGTTTTGTGCATCAACTGGAATAAATTTTATTAGAAACTTAAGTTCTGGAGAAATAATAGAGCAAATTATTAAAGTAGAGCAAGATACAGGTGAGAAAATTTCAAATGTTGTATTTATGGGAATAGGAGAACCATTAGATAACTATGAACAAGTAATTAAAGCAATTCGAATAATAAATCATCCTAAAGGGCTAAACATTGGAGCACGTCATATTAGTGTTTCAACAAGTGGTTTAGTTCCTAAAATTTATCAATTAGCAGAAGAAAACATACAATGTACTTTATCAATTTCCCTACATGCTACAAATAATAAAAAAAGAAGTAGTATGATGCCTGTAAACAATACCTATCCAATAGAAGAATTATTAAAAGCGTGTAAATATTACATTGCAAAGACAAATAGAAGAATTTCTTTTGAATATGCTTTAGCAAAAGATAATAATGATAACATAGAAGATGCAAAAGAACTTGTAAAGCTATTGAGTGGGATGCTTTGTCATGTTAATTTAATTCCAATTAACAAAATAGAAAATGGACAATATAGTAAAAGTTCAAATGAAAATATAATGAAATTTCGAGACTATCTAAATGATAATGGAATAGTAGCAACTATTCGTAGAGAATTAGGTTCAGATATTGATGCTGCTTGCCGGACAGCTAAGAAGAAAAAATTTATAAAAAAACAAAATCTGGACATTTAAAAGCAAATGTAGTAAAATAGATAAGGTATAAGGAGTAGTAAGATGTTATTAAAAGACATAAAAGAAGTATTTCCATTTTCTAATAAAATGAAAGTATATGCTTTTGTTGGACCATCTGGTACTGGAAAAAGTTATAGAGCACAAATGGTAGCAGGAGAAAAAGACACACATTTTATTATAGATGATGGATTATTAATAAAAGATAATGAAGTAATAGCAGGTGAATCAGCTAAAAAAGCGTCAACGAAAGTTGCTACTGTTAAACATGCACTTTTCTATGAAGAAAAAGAAAAAGAAGAAATTATTAAAGCATTAAAAAAGTATAGACCACAAAGCATATTAATATTAGGTACTTCTGATGGTATGGTAGAAAAAATTGCAGAAAACTTAGGATTACCACAAATAGAAGAAACAATTTATATTACAGATGTAGCAACAGAGCAAGAAATGGAAACAGCAAGAAAAATAAGAGTAACAGAGGGAAAACACGTTATACCTGTTCCAACTTTTGAAATAAAAAAAGACTTTTCAGGATATTTATTAGACCCACTCCAAATATTTAAATCAAAAGGAAAAGGGCAAAAACCATATATATCAGAAAAGTCAATTATAAGGCCAACTTTTAGTTATATGGGAAGATTTACAATATCTGATTTAGTATTTAGACAAATTGTGGAGTATTTAGCTTCTCAAACTCCGGAAATTTATAAAATATTAAAAACTAGAGTAGAAAATTATGGAGAAGGTGCTAAAATATATATGGAAGTAACTATTGTCTATGGATATAATGTAGTAGATGGATTAAAAGAATTCAAAGAAAAAGCTAAAAAAGAAATTGAAAAATTAACAGCTATGAATGTAGTAGAATTAGATGTAGTTGCAAAAAATATATATGTACCAGAAAAGGATGAATAAATGGAAACAACAAAACAAGAACAAGAAGAATTATTAAAATGGTTATTTGGAAATGATATTAATATAAAGCAAGAAGAAGATATAACTTTAGCACCATATTATGAAGATATTAATATTTATTATACAGACGAAATATATAATTTATTTAAAACAGAGGCTCTATTAAGAGAAGGAAAAATTATGCAACTGGGTTCAGAATTTTTACAGTCCGCAAATGCTTATCATACTAGACTAGAACATTCTAAAGGTAGTTATAGAAATATCATACAATTTTTAAGTATACAATATAGAAAACCAGAATGGAGAGAATATATTGAAAAAAACAAACTAAAAGGATACTTAGTAGAAAAAATAAAGTTTATGTGCATACACGATATTGGACATTCAATGTTTTCTCATTCAATAGAAAAATTAGTAGGAGATACAAATTGTACACACGAGGATATTGGTAGAAAAATTGTGCAATGTAACGAAGAAGTAATGGAAGCATTAAATAAAATACAAGCAAATGAACAAGATAGCAATATAGAAGGTGATGGTTCTCTAACATATTTATGCGAAGGTAATATTGATTTTGACAGAATGGACTTCTTAATGAGAGATAGAATTTATGCTGGCAGAGAATATAAAGATGATTTAATATTAAAATTAAATATGATGTGTGATATCGAATATATACCACAAAAAAAATCATATGAATACGTATATAGACCAGAAGCATTAGAATACATAGAAGATTTTTTACAATCTAGAATAGATATGTATAAAAGTGAATATATGTCAAGAAAAAGAAAAGCAACAGATACATTTATGTCTTATTTAGTTCAAGAAGTTAAAAATGGAGATATAAAATCAACATCAAATATTCAAAAATTCCTAGAAAATATTATGAGAAAATCACTAGAACAAATAGATGTAGAATTATTTTTAAAAACAAATGATATAATATTTTTAAATGAATTAATAAGTGATTTAGAAGAGGTAGAACAAAATGAATTATTGCGATATATTGCTCATAATAAACAAACATTGTTACAAATTGCAATTAGCTTGTTAAATCCTCAAAATACTTCATATAGTGAATATAGTAAAGAAGAGCAAGAATTTTTAAAAAACTTAAAAAATTTAATCAAAAATCAAAAAAGTAATACAAAACAAAACATAGAAGATATAATAATAAATGCTGAATTAAAAGAAGATAAAAGAAAAGAAATAAAAGAAAAAATTGATGCAATATTAGAAGGACAAAATGTTGATGGAATTCACTACTATAAAAAAACATATAAAAAATATAATAAAAATCAGCCAATATACATAAAAGATAAAGATGGAAAAATATATAAATTAGATGAATATCCAATGTTAAAATTAGATTTATCAGATGAATATGGATATGGATGTGAAGTTATTTTACATCAATTAAAAAAACAAGGAGTTCCTACAGAAAAAATAGAGCAAATTAAACAAATAATTATACTATATCAAAAACAGGAAGAAGAAATAAAAATAGGAAAAAAAGAAAGTAATAGAATGAATATGTTTCAAACTCAAACAGAAGAAATAGATTATGAAGAAAAAATTGAAGAATTTTTCCCAGAAAGATAAAAAAGGAGATAAATAAGAATGTCATTTATTGTTGCGATTGATGGACCTGCAGGTTCAGGAAAAGGAACTATAACAAAGCTAGTAGGCGAAAAACTAGGTCTAGTAAATATAGATACAGGTGCAACATTTCGTTGTGTTGCATTAAATATGTTACAAGAAAACATAACACTAGAAGATGAGGACAAAATAGAAAATATGTTAAATAATATTAAAATTGAAATAACAAAAAACGGTAATGTTTTCTTAAATGGAGAAGAAGTAACAAAAAAAATAAGAGAAAACAAAGTAAACAACTTTGTTTCTCCTGTATCCACTATTAAAGTTGTTCGTACAAAATTGCTAGAAATACAAAGAAAAATAGCAGAAGGAAAAGATGTTATTATGGAAGGCAGAGATATTGGAACAGTTGTATTTCCAAATGCCAATGTAAAAATTTATTTAGATGCTTCTGCAGAAGAAAGAGCAAAACGAAGAGTAAAACAAAATGAAGAAAAAGGAATTAAAACTTCTTATGAAGAAGTTTTACAAAATATTATTGATAGAGATAAAAGGGACTCAAGCAGAGAAATTGCTCCATTAAAACAAGCAGAAGATGCTATATATGTAGATACAACGAATCTTACAATTGAAGAAGTTGTGGAAAAAATAACTGAAATTATAAAGAAAAGTTATAATAATTAGATTTTGGTAAAAGAAGGTAAAAAAATTGGAAACAATAAAAAAAAGGTTTAAGGGTATTGTCAAATGGATAGTCAGAGGTGCTATGTATTTATGGTGTAAAATTTATTATAAAGCAGAAATCATAGGATTAGAAAACATACCAAAGGACGAACCACTTATTTTTTGTGGAAATCATAGAACATATTTAGATCCACCTTTGATGGTGTCTACTGCCAAAAGAAATATGAGATTTCTAGCAAAAGATGAACTAGCTCAAAATCCATTTTTTAATTTTTTAGGTTGGGCTTTTGAAGCAATTCACGTAAAAAGAGATGAAAAAGATATTACAGCAATCAAAGAATCTCTAAAAGCTCTAAAAGATGGAGAATGTATAGCTTTATTCCCAGAAGGAACTAGGAATGGAATAGAAAAAGGGGAAAAATTAAAAGATGGAGTAGCATTCTTTGCAGTAAGAAGCGGTGCCAAGATATTACCTTGTGGAATAAAAGGTGGAACAAAAGAAAATAGAAAAGTTACAATAAAATATGGAAAGCCATTAGATTATAGCCAATATAAAGGAAGTAAAGATAAAGAAGTTTTAGAAAAAATAACACGGAGAAGTTATGAATAATATTATGGAATTAGCAAAGTAAGATATTTGTTTGACAAAAGAACAAAATAGTAGTATAATTTAATAGTTAGTTTAAAATATATAGGCGTTTTTCAAAATAAAAATTGAAAAGCGTCTTAACTTATGAAAACAAAAAGAAAAGGAAGTAGTAAAAAATGAACAACCAAAAAATAAGAAATATTGCAATAATTGCACACGTAGACCACGGAAAAACAACATTAGTGGATGCTATGTTAAAGCAAAGCCATGTATTTAGAGATAATGAACAAGTAAGAGAAAGAGTAATGGACTCAAATGAACTAGAGCAAGAAAGAGGAATTACTATTTTATCTAAAAATACATCAGTAATGTATAATGATATAAAAATAAATATTGTAGATACGCCAGGTCATGCAGATTTTGGAGGAGAAGTAGAAAGAGTTCTAAAAACAGTTGATGGAGTTTTATTATTAGTAGATGCCTTTGAAGGAGCAATGCCACAAACAAGAGAAGTTCTAAAAAAATCTTTAGCATTGGGACTAAAACCAATTGTAGTAATAAATAAAATCGATAGACCAGGGGCAACTCCAGAAAAAGTAGTAGATCAAGTAATAGAATTATTTATTGAATTAGATGCAACTGATGAACAATTAGACTTTCCAGTAATATATGCATCTGCAAAAAGTGGAATTGCAAAAAAAGAATTAAATGCTGAATCACAAGATTTAAACTGCTTATTTGAAACAATTGTAAATACTATTCAAGCGCCAAACTGTGATGAAGAAGGACCTGCTCAAATGTTAGTATCCAACATTGACTATGATGATTATGTTGGAAGAATTGCTGTACGGAAGAGTAGAAAGAGGAACTATTAAAAATGGTATGCCAGTTTCAATTTGTGGAAAAGAAGATAAAATTACTCAAGGAAGAATTGCTAAAGTATATACTCATATAGGACTAGACAAGGTAGAAGTAGAAGAAGGAAAAGCAGGAGACATTATTGAAATCGCAGGACTTCCAGACATCAATATTGGAGATACAATCTGTGATTTTAATCATCCTGAAAAAATACCATTTGTAGATATTGATGAGCCAACAGTTTCAATGACTTTTAGTGTAAATAATGGACCTTTAGCTGGAAAAGAAGGACAATTTATTACATCTAGACACATTAGAGATAGATTATTTAAAGAATTAGAAAGAAATGTATCATTAAGAGTAAAAGAAACAGAATCACCAGATTCTTTTGAGGTTTCAGGTAGAGGAGAATTACATTTATCTATTTTAATAGAGACAATGAGAAGAGAAGGATTTGAATTATTAGTATCTAGACCAAAAGTTATTATAAAAGAGATTAACGGACAAAAATGTGAACCAATAGAGCGCCTAGTAGTAAATGTTCCTGACGATAGTGTAGGAACTGTAATAGAAAAACTAGGAAGAAGAAAAGCAGAAATGATAAATATGGAACCTGCTGAAGAAGGACATACTAAAATTGAATTCAAGATACCTGCAAGAGGACTAATTGGATATAGAACTGAATTTTTAACAGATACTAAAGGTGAAGGTATAATGAATCATATCTTTGATTGTTATGAACCATTTAAAGGTGAAATTCAAGCAAGAGTAAGAGGAACAATAGTAGCATTTGAAGCAGGAAAATCAATAACTTACGGATTATACAATGCACAAGATAAAGGAGATTTATTTATTGGACCAGGTGTAGAAGTATATGAAGGAATGATTGTTGGATTAAACTCTAGAGGAGAAGATTTAGCAATAAATGTATGCAAAGAAAAACATTTAACAAATACAAGAGCTTCTGGTTCAGATGATGCACTTCGTTTAGTACCACCAATTCAAATGTCATTGGAAAAGGCAATAGAATTTATACAAGATGATGAATTAGTAGAAGTAACACCTAAATCTATTCGTTTAAGAAAGAAAATATTAAATACAAAAGAAAGAGAAAGAGCAAACCGTAGTAAATAACACAATATGAAAGAATAAAATTTCAGCCCGTATTTAATAAAACGTGAGGTCAAAATGAATAAAGAAGAATTAGAAAAAATCAAAAACAAAGCATTAGAAGAACACATACCAATTATTATGGATGAAACATTAGAAGTAATGGAAAAATATTTGAGGGAAATAAAACCAAAAAAAATACTAGAAATTGGAACTGCGGTGGGATATTCAGCAATGTGTTTTACTCTATTTTTAGAAGAAGGTGGAAAAATTGATACTATTGAAAGAGAACCTGATAGAGTAAAACAAGCCAAAGAAAACATAAAAAAAGTTGGTGTAGCAGATAAGATAAACATATATGAAGGAGATGCCCTAGAAATATTGCCAAAATTAGAAGGAAAATATGATGCAGTATTTATAGATGCGGCAAAAGGAAAATATCCATTTTTCTTAGAACAAGCATTAAGATTAATAAATAAAAATGGAATTATTTTTGCTGATAACATTTTATATAAAGGATATGTAATGAGTGACTACAACAAACATAAACAACGAACAGCAGTAAGAAACCTAAGAGAATATATAAAAGAAGCAAGTGAAAATCCAAATTTAGATACAGAAATTTTAGAAATTGGAGATGGATTAGCAGTAAGCAAAATAAAATAAAAATTAAGGCAGGTATAAAATTTATACCTGTCCTAATTTTATATTAACACATTTTTATAAACTTAATTCGCTATCTGGATTTTTAGTATTTTTAGAGTTATTTGACCTTTTATCTAATTTCTTTTTTAATTTTTCTGCATAGTTTAAAATGTTTTTTCTAGAAATATCTCTTGGTAATTTTGAAGAAATCTTTTCATGTTTTTTTGCCATTTTAACCATATCTTTTATAGAATTGTTAACATATTGGCTAGAAGCAACTTCTTCAGCAAATTCTTTATTTTCGATTAATTTTTCTAATCTTCTAATTAGTATCTCACGTAAACAAGTATTAGAATCTTTTTTTCTCAATACTTCTGCAAATTCGCCAATTAATTTTTTATGATGTATTGTAGCAGTTGTTGTAGAAGTATGACCAGAGCTACATACATTCATATATGGAGACAAAGACAATGCAGTAGAAAATAAATACTCATTTGTATCCATAGTAGAAACATTAATTTTTTCTCCAGCATCTATTCGCTTTTGTAATTTTTCAAGATCTATATTTCCTGTCCTATCATATAATTCATCAGAATTATTAGTAGAAGAAAGAAGCTGAATTTGCTTTTTCATCTGAATGTGAGTCATCATTTCACGACATTTTTCAGAGTTTAAATATTTAATGCCCTCTGGTGTAGTAAAAAATTTTTGTCTTTCTGCTTCTGTATCAAATTCAGGTAATTCATAAGAAGAAACTAGAGCATCTGCAGAAGTACTATCAAGTTTATCTAAATAATATGAAATATCATTTTCATCATTTGGATCTACCAATTCGAAGAGATGTTTTATATTAACAGTTTTTCCATTCATACCACTGTGATAAGCACTACCTTTTGTTGCAGCGTAATAAGCTTTGTTTGATTGCGCCTGTAATTCAATTGGACCAAATGGTGATTCAAGAACATAATAAAGAGATTGAAAAGCATTTGGTTTTTTAGATTCTTTTTCAAATCTTGGAGATACTTTCAAAGCATTTTTTATTAAGGGATCATCTAAAATAATAGGAATAACTTTTCTTAAAATTTCAAAGTGATATTGATCATTTGAACGTGAACGATAATCATCTAGAAGTTCTGATAGTTCTAGTTCATCTGCTGAAGTAATAGGAGGAAATTCATCAATACCCTGGAAGTAATTATATTGATAACACGTATCTTCATAAAGCTTTTTAAAAGGTACTTGAGGCATTCTTTCTTGTGTAAACTCTTTTGGAGTTGATTCTAATATTTTACTTAATAAATCTCTTTTTAGTCTATAGTATTCTTTACTACTTTTTATTGGAGAATATAAGTAGTGCTCTACTTCTTTGATAAATTCAATACAACTAACATCACGGGGATTTTCTTTATAAAAAGGAGACAATTTTTGAATATCAGAATCATTTAATATTTGTGCAGATTCACCTTTTGCAGGACGCGAATCGTTAATATCATCTAAAACAATTCTAATCCCAGAAATGTCTTTTTGAAGTGAAGAAAGATCTAAATCTTCAGTTAAATCTTCTGATTCCATAATAGCTTTTGGAAATTCCTTTTTTATATTTTTAATATAACTAATATCACTTTTAGTTCTAAATGGAATGTATATATTCAATTGAGGAAATAATCTTTTTGTAGTTAAATAAATTGCAGATGTTAAGTAGCATAAGAATTCTCTACTTTCAAAAGAATTACTTTCTTCGTATTGATTTAGTAAAGAGATTCCTTCTTTTTGCAATTTCCTTTGTATTTCTTGTACTTTTAAACTATCTTTAAATTCATTATCTGGCATTATTTAGCCTCCTATTAGTTAAACTTTATGTTTATTATATTATAATTTTGAGGGAAAAGTCAATAACAAGCAATTGACAATATTGAAAAACGCTTATATAATAGAATAATAAATAAATTAAGGAGCAATAAATATGAAAGAAATCGAATTGTTGGCACCAGCAGGATCATTTGAAAAAGCAAAAACAGCATTTTTATATGGAGCAGATGCTATTTATTGTGGCACATCATCTTTATCACTTAGAGCAAGAGCCGATATGGAAGGAAATGATTTAGAAAAAACAATAAAATATGCACATAAAATAAATAAAAAAGTGTATGTAACCTTAAATATATTTGCTTGGGATGAAAAATACGAAGAAATTATAGCTATGGCTAAAAAATTAGAAAAGCTAAAACCAGATGGAATAATTGCAGCAGATGTAGGAGTAATAGAAACATTGAAACAATATGCACCATCAGTACCAATTAATGTAAGCACACAAGCAAATGTAATTAGTTTGCAGGATTGTAATTTTTGGTATAAAAATGGAGCTAAAAGAGTAATTATGGCAAGAGAAATAAATAAAGAACAATTAAAATATATTATGAAAAACAAGCCAGAAGATTTAGAAGTAGAAATTTTTATACACGGTGCAATTTGTTTTGCATTTTCTGGAAGATGCTTCTTAAGCGATTTTTTATCTTGCAGAAGTGCAAACCTTGGAGATTGTGCACAAAGTTGTAGATGGTCATATAATTTATATGCTGAAGAAAAAAATAACCCAGGTGAATTTATGCCAATTGAAACAAGTGAGTATGGAACAAGTATATTTTCTTCTAAAGATTTATGCCTAATTAAGGAATTACCAGAAATAATTGAAATGGGAATAGATAGCCTAAAAATAGAAGGCAGATTAAAAACAGAATATTATATAGCAAGTGTAATTAATGCATATCGTACAGCAATTGATGATTATAAAAAAGATTCTAAAAATTATGATTATACAAAATATTTAAACGAATTAGAAAAAGTAAAAACAAGAGGACTAACTACATTCTATTTTAATGACAGGAAAAATAAAGACATTCAAGAATATGGTGGAAGGCAATATAATGAAAATTATGAATTCGGTGGAAAAGTATTAGAATATAATAAAGAAAAATCAATAATTGAAATTAAGAATAAATTAAATGTAGGAGACACACTAGAAATTATTATACCATATAAAATTAAACCATATGAATTTAAAATAGAAAACTTATGGGATATAGAAACAGATGAAAAGATAGATGCTATTAGTCCAGGAGTAAAAGGACAAAAAGTTAAAATGCAATTACCAATTGAATGTAAAGAGGGTTGGATATTAAGAAGAAAGAAATAGTTATCAATATGGATGGAGATTTTTGATAATTTTTACAAACTTTATATTTAAAAAGTTTATATAGAGTTGTAAAAATAATTGTCAAAAATCCCCGTCTGTTTTTTTACTAGAAAATATTACAAATATATTACATTTTGATAACAATATTGAAAAGAAAAATAGTCTATGTTAAAATTAGAATATAAACATATAATACAAACATTACATAATTAGCATATGAACAAAAAATAAACAAAAGAAAGGAAAAGAAAAAATGGGAAAAATAAGGACAAACCAAAAAACAGAAAGAACAAATGGTATAACTTTAATTGCATTAGTTATAACAATAATTGTACTTTTAATTTTAGCAGCAATAAGTATAGCAACCTTAACAGGAGAAAATGGAATTTTAACTCAAGCCAATAAATCTAATGAAAACACAAAAATGGAAGAAGAAAAGGAATTAATAAATCTATCATTATTAGGTCTAAAAGATAAAGCATCATTTACAAGAGAAGAACTAGATAACGAAATGAAAGCAAATGCATCTCATAGAAAGGTAGAAGTAACAGGAGAAGGTCCATTTATAGTAAAATATCTTGACACAGGAAGATCTTATGATGTATCAAACACAGGAACTATAGAAGAAGCACCTAATAAAACAATTGATGAAACACCAGAAGACATAGCAGGTAGTGGAACTGAAGAAAACCCATATAGAATCCAAAGTATAGAAGATTTAGTAATTTTATCACAAAGGACTAAGCCAGAATATATAAAAGCAAATTCAGACATATATTCTGAAAAAATATTTAAATTAGAAACAGATTTAAGTTTTACATCTAGAAATTCATATATAGACCCAGACAAAGAAAATTTTATGGAAATAGGTGATATTAATCAAAATGGAACAACTGAATCATTAATAGTAGAGTTGACAACAGGAAAAGGCTTTATTCCAATAGGAGAAGATATGGGACCTAGTACACTTGGATTTAAAGGTACTTTTGATGGACAAAACTATAAGATTAAAAATTTGTATGGAGAAGGATTTTTTAAAACAGTTATTGATTCTACTATAAAAAACTTAAATATGGAAAACGTAAATATATTTGGAGCGGGTTGTGAAGGAGGTATTATTAATAATACTTTTGGTAATGTTAGTTTATCAGGATGTATTGTTAATGGAAAAATAAGTAGTAGTGGTTCTGTACGGTGGAATAATTGGTTATGTAACTTATTATTGTACTAATTTAGAAGTTTCAGATTGTATAAATTATGTTGATTTGACTGGTGGAGGAGATGTTGCAGGTATCGTGGGAAGTTCTGTTGGTAATGGATATATTACTATGAAAAAGTGTATTAATTATGGAAATGTAAATGCAAACGGTGGGCATGCAAGTGGAATAATTGGAAGATTAATTAATACAAAAGGTGAAAATATAGATAATTGTCATAATTATGGAAATATTACAAGTACGAGTAGTTCAGCTGCAGGAATCTTATCTTATCCTCGTGGGAATATTAAGGTTACAAATTGTAGTAATGATGGTAATATAAAAGGAAGTGGATATGTAGGAGGTATAACTGGAGATGGATGGGATATTTATGGCGATGAAATAGAAATAAGTCATTGTAAAAATACAGGGATGATAGCAGGTGATGGTAGGCTTGGAGGAATAGTAGGTGCAAAAATAGGCAGCGGAACAATTAAACATTGTTATAATACGGGAAATATTAATCTTGATGGGGCGTTAGGTGGTTACACAGTAGGTGGCATTGCAGGAGAAATAACTAATTCAGCAGCCACAATTTCACATTGTTACAATCTTGGAAATATAGAGGGAAAATTTACATACATCGGAGGAATAGTTGGTTCTAATAGTGGAACAATTAATAAATGCTATAGCATTGGAGATCTTCCTAAGAGAGCTGAAGGACGGTGGATATAATGCTGGTGGTATATCTGGTGGATCAGGTAAGGAGTTTGTGGACTGTGCATATTTATCAACAATATGT
Organism: uncultured Clostridia bacterium; assembly: GCA_947629855.1. Next base: position 20,100 of record CANRFI010000008.1, on the reverse strand, counting down.
GAAAGAGCAGTACAGGATAAAGAAGGAGCAGAAATAGAAGGATGTCGAGCAATCGAAGACATAGAAGAATTATACACATTAATAAATGAAAACCTAACAGAAGCAGATGGATGGGTTCTAAAAGAAGGAGAAAAACTACCAACAATAAATTTTGAAGAAGAATAGAATATTCTACTAGTTAGTAATAAAAAAGAGCTACACCAAAAAGTAAAGTGTAGCTCTTTTTCTCCTCGAATGCTTAAAAGGAGATATAACAAATAAATTGTTATTGTAAAAATTATACAACAAAAACTAAACCTTGTCAAACAAAATTACAAAGAAGAATTTTCTAATAAAAAAGAAAGATAAAATCCAAAAAAACAACAAACTATACCTAGCAAAACATCATAAATTGAGGTAAAATTTGGCATTAGTACAAAAACAGAGCCAATAGTAAAACCTATTATACAATAAAAAGTAGGTGAATAATAAAAATCTAATAGATACTTGGTTAATTTCATTAAACATAAAGAACCGAATACAAACTCCAAATGCAATAGGAATAAGCACTGGAAAATATAAAGTAGAAATAGAATTCAAATAAGTACTATAAATTCCTAAAAGCATTAAAATTACTGTACTACTAACACCTGGAATAATAATTCCACAAGACATAAGAAAGCCACACAAAATTAAATAAAAAGTATTATAATGCTCAGATATTGAAATACTAAAAACATTTTCGAAAAAGATAGAAGCAATTCCAATTGCAAGACTAAAAAAGAAAAATATTAAATTTGAAAATTTAAATTTTTCTTTTTTATTTGCTTCTTTTATAAGTATAGGAATACTACCTAAAATAAAACCTATAAAAATAGATTTTGTTTGTATTGGAAACGTAAATAAACAATAGTTTAAAAACTTTCCAAAAACAAAAAAACCAAAAACAACTCCAATTAAAATAGGCATTAAAAACTTCAAATTATTTTTAATATCCTTTGTAAAATTTAAAACACTATCTAAAAGTTTTTCATAAATTCCAAAAATCACACAAAATACACCACTGCTAATACCAGGAAGTATAGCACCTGAGCCAATTGCAATCCCTTTAAAACAATTAAATAAAAAATGCATTTGTAATTTTCACCTCTTTAAACTATATGAAAAAAATGAAACATTATACTGACCTTTCAGTCTAATGCTATTTTTATTAATTTATGCTATAAATGTAAAAGTAAATAAAGGAAGTGCACATATGGATAAAAAAATTAAAAATTTAAAAGATATGTTAAAAAAATCAGGCGAGAAATATGGAAATAGGATAGCATATCAAATAAAAAAAGAGGATGGAACTTACAAAACTATAACTCATAAAGAAACAAGACAAATGATAGATGCATTAGGTACAGCATTAATAAATATGGATTTAAAGGGAAAAAGAATTGCTATTATATCTGAAAACAGATATGAATGGGAAATTGCTTATTTGGCAATTGTTTGTGGAACTGGAATTGTAGTTCCTTTAGACAAATCATTGCCAGAAAATGAATTAAAAAGCTTAATAAAACGTTCAGAAGTAGAGGCAATATTTTACTCTCAAAAATACGAAAAAATATTAGAAAAAATAAAAAATGAAGGAATAGGAAAATTAAAACATCTAATATCTATGGATTTAAAAGAGCATACGAAAGGTAATTACTCAGAAAAAGAATTAATCAAAACAGGAAAAAAGCTAATTAAACAAGGAAACAGAGAATTTTTAGATGCGAAAATTGATAATGAAAAAATGAGCATTATGTTATTTACATCAGGAACAACATCAGCATCTAAAATAGTAGCATTATCACATAAAAATATATGTTCAAATTTGATGGACATTGCATCTATTTTAGATGTAAATGAAAAAGATGTATTTTTATCTTTCTTACCTTTACATCATGTATTTGAATGCACTGTTGGCTTTCTATTTTCATTATACAGAGGAGCTAAAACAGTATTTTGTGATGGAATTAGACACATACCAGAAAATATGAAAGAATATAAAGTTTCTGTAATGGCATCAGTACCAGCAATTTATGAAAGACTATTCAAAATTATTAGAAAACAAATAGAAAAAGAAGGAAAACTAGAAGATATTTTATACAAAGAAGAACAGTATAAAAATTCTAGTATGGAAGAGAAGAAAAAAGTATTTAAAGAAATCCATAATTTACTAGGTGGAAATGTAAAACTAATGATTAGTGGAGCAGCAAGTTTAGAAAAAGGAATAGAGGAAAAATTTAGATTAATAGGACTTAACTTAGTACAAGGATATGGATTAACAGAAACATCACCAGTAGTTGCTATTCGGAACAAAAAAATATTATAAAGTAGGTTCTATTGGAAAAACCGTTCCTAGTGTAAAAGCTAAAGTAGTTAATACAAATAAAGAAGGCGTTGGAGAACTTGTTGTAAAAGGACCAAATGTAATGCTTGGATATTTTGAAAACAGGCAAGAAACTAAAAAAGTACTTGTAGATGGATGGTTATATACAGGAGATCTTGCAAAAATTGATGAAGAGGGCTATATCTTTATTTGTGGAAGAAAGAAAAGTGTAATAGTTTTGAAAAATGGTAAAAACATTTATCCAGAGGAAATGGAAAATTTAATTAATAGAATTGAAGGAATAGAAGAATCTTTTGTATTTGGAAAACAAATGTCAAAAGATAAAAATGATATTAAAATATTTGCTAAATTAGTTTACAACAAAGAAATTGTTGAAGATACATATAAGGTAAAAGGAAAAGAAAACATTTATAAAGTGATTAATGAAAAAATAAAAGAAATTAATAAATCTATGCCACGATATAAAGCAATTAAAGGAATTTTCTTAACACAAGAACCATTAATAAAAACAACAACTAATAAAATTAAAAGACAAGACAATTTAGAAAAAATAGAAAAGGAATAAATATGTGCTTATTAGGAAAAAATATAGATTTTTTTGACGAAATTGATTCTACCCAATTAGAAATTTTAAGAAGAATAAAAAAAAATAAAATAAAAAATGGAGAAATTGTTGTAGCAAATATTCAAACAAAGGGAATTCGGTACACATGGAAGAAAATGGTATACAGATAAAATAGGAAATATTGCATTTTCTATTTATATAAATACAAATCAATGTGATATAAGCAAAATAGATGGATTAACTATAAAAATTGTTGAAATTATTATAGAAGTTTTTAAAAAACTATACAAAATAGAACTTCAAATAAAATCTCCTAATGATATTGTATATAAAAATAAAAAAATAGGTGGAATTTTAACACAGGCGAAAATACAAGGAAATAAAGTAAAATATATTGTAATTGGTATTGGTATAAATACAAACCAAGAAAAATTTAATAAACAAATAGAAAAAATAGCAACTTCAATAAAAAATGAATTTGAAATTGAAGTAGAAAGAAATGAATTTATAGAAGCATTTTGTAATTTATTAGAAAAAAATTTAAAGGAGAGATTTAAGTGAAAACTGCATTTTTATTTCCAGGGCAAGGTTCACAAACTGTTCGGAATGGGAAAAGATTTATATGAAAAATATGACAAAGTTAAAGCTATATATAATAATGTCAAAAAAATAACTGGAATTGATGTTGCAGAAATTTCTTTTGATGGTCCAGAAGAAATTTTAAATCAAACAAAATATACTCAAATTTGTATTTTAACAATGAGCTTAGCAATTTTAGAAATTCTAGAGGAGAAAGGAATAAAAGCCAATATGTCGTGTGGCTTAAGCTTAGGAGAGTATACTAGCTTAATTTATGGTAAAGCTTTAAATTTTGAAGAAGGTATAAAAATTGTACAAAAAAGAGGAGAATATATGCAAAACTTATGTCCTAAAGGAGATTGGGCAATGGCAGCAGTATTGGGACTAGATGATGAAACTGTAGAAAAAGTGTGTAAAAAGGTAGTAGACGGTTTTGTTACACCTGCCAATTATAATTCTCCAGGACAGGTTGCAATTTCTGGAGATAAAAATGGAATAGCTTCAGCAACGCAATTAATGAATAAGGCAGGAGCCAAAAGAGTAATACCTTTAAGAACAAGTGGACCATTTCATACTGAAAAATTAGAAGAAGCTTCAAAAGCATTAGGAGAATTTTTAAAAAATAAAGAGATAAAATTACCACAAATAGAAATAATAAAAAATTTAGATGCTAAACCATATACAAAGCAAGATAATATCAAAGAAATTTTAGCAAAACACGTTATGAGTCCAACTAAAATGTCTGATTCAATAAAATATATGTTAGAAAATGGAGTAGATACATTTATTGAAATAGGACCTCGGCAAAACTTTATCTAGTTTTGTAACATCAATAAAAAAATCACTTGAAAAAGATGTAAAAATCATAACAATAAATAATACAGTAATTTTAGAAAAAGCAATAGAGGAATTATCTGTTAATTGAAGGAGGAATTTAAAATGAAAAAAGTAGCTTTAATTACAGGAGCAACAAGAGGAATTGGAAAACAAATTGCTCTTACACTTGCAAAAGAAGGGTATAACATAGCTTTAAATTATAGAAAAGAAAATGAAGATTTAGCTAAAACTGAAAAAGAAATACAAGAAATCGGAGTGGAATATCTATCTGTAAAAGGAGACATTTCTAATTTTGAACAATGTGAAAATATAGTAAAAAAAACAATAGAACAATTTGAAAAAATAGATGTTTTAGTTAATAATGCAGGTATGACAAAAGATATGTTATTAATGAGGATGCAAAAAGAAGATTTTGAACAAGTAATTGATGTTAATTTAGTAGGAACTTTTAATATGACACAAAATGTTATAAAGCATATGATAAAGTCAAAAAGCGGAAGAATTATTAACATATCATCTGTTGTAGGAATATCAGGAAATGCAGGTCAAACTAACTATTCAGCATCAAAGGCAGGAATTATAGGATTTACAAAAAGTTTAGCAAAAGAAGTAGCTTCAAGAAATATATTAGTAAATGCAGTAGCACCAGGTTTTATTCAAACAAATATGACAGATGTATTAAAAGAAGAAGTAAAAGAAGAAATTGCAAAAACAATTCCTTTAAGAAGATTAGGAAAGCCAGAAGATGTAGCTAATGTTGTAAAATTTTTAGCATCAGAAGATAGTTCTTATATAACAGGACAGGTAATTAATATAGATGGCGGAATGTTAATGTAAAGGGAGTATGAGTAAGATGGAAAAAAGAGTTGTAATTACAGGAATGGGTACTATTAATCCAATAGGAAATAACCTACAAGAAACATGGGAAAGTATTAAAAATAAAAAATGTGGTATAGATGAAATTACTTTATTTGATACAACTAATTTTAAAACAAAGTTAGCTGCTGAAGTAAAAAACTTTGATCCAGCAGAATATTTAGATGTAAAACAATCAAGAAGATTGGATAGAAGTTCTCAATTTGCAATTATTGCAGCAAGAGAAGCCTTCAAAGATAGTGGAATAACACAAGAAAATACAGACTTTGAAAGAACTCGGAATATTTGTAAGTTCTGGAATAGGAGGGTTAAAAACTATTCAAGAACAAGCAGAAATAAACTATATAAAAGGAAACAACAGAGTATCACCTATGTTTATTCCAATGTCAATTGCAAATATGGCAGCAGGAAATATTTCAATTGATTTAGGATTAAAAGGAGAATCTATTTCAATTGTAACAGCTTGTGCATCATCTACAAATGCAATAGGAGAAGCATATAGAACTATTAAATATGGCTCAGAAGATGTTATTCTTGCTGGTCGGAACAGAAAGTTCTATTTGTGAACTTGGAATTGCTGGATTCGAGAATATGAAGGCATTATCTCAAAGCACAGATAAAAATAGAGCAAGTATCCCATTTGATAAAGAAAGAACAGGATTTGTTATGGGAGAAGGAGCAGCAATTTTAGTATTAGAAGATTTGGAACATGCTATAAAAAGAAAAGCTAAAATATATGCAGAAATAATTGGATATGGAGCAACATCTGATAGTTATCATATTACTTCTCCAGCACCAGAAGGAGAAGGTGGAGCAAGAGCAATGAAAAGAGCAATTGAAGATGCCAAAATAAAACCAGAAGATATTGATTATATAAATGCACATGGTACATCTACACATTTAAACGATTCTTTTGAAACTATGGCAATAAAAAAAGCTTTGGGAAAAGCAAGTAAAACAGTAATGATAAGTTCTACAAAAGGAAATACAGGTCATTTATTAGGAGCAACAGGAGCAATAGAAGCAATATTTTGCATAAAAGCTATTGAAAACAAAATAGTTCCACCAACTATTAATTATAAAGAAAAAGATGAAGAATGTGATTTAGATATTGTACCAAATGAACCAAGAAGCAAAGAAATAAAAATTGCTATGTCAAATTCATTGGGATTTGGAGGACACAATAGTAGTATTCTTTTTAAGAAATATGAAAAATAGGAGGAATTTAAAATGGAATATGAAAAAATAAAACAATTAATGGATGATATGGGAAATTCTAAACTAACAGATTTAGAAATTGATTTTCCAGATGGTACTAAAATTACTATGAAAAAAGAAGATAAAAAAGTTATGCCTGTGCAAGAAAATAATCAAGTAGTAATTACTAAAGAAAATTCAGAAACTAATACAGAGGAGGAAGAGTTACCAAAAGGAAATATTGTAAAATCTCCAATGGTAGGAACATTTTATTCAAAATCATCTCCAAATAGCAATCCTTATGTGAGTTTAGGGCAAAAAGTAAAAAAAGGTGATGTACTTTGTATTGTAGAGGCTATGAAACTAATGAATGAGATTGAATCAGAATTTGATGGAGAAATTAAAGAAATTCTAGTAAAAGATGGAGAAGCTGTAGAATATGGAAAGCCTTTATTTGTAATAGAGTAAAAATATAAAGCAAAGAAAGAGGTAATTTAAAATGTTAAGCAAAGAAGAAATAAAAAAGATTATTCCACAAAGAGAGCCATTTTTAATGATAGATGAAGTAGAAAGTTACATCCCAGGAGAAAGTGCAGTAGCTTATAAAAATGTAAATAGCCAAGAATGGTATTTTAAAGGACATTTTCCAGGAAATCCTATTATGCCAGGAGTACTAATTACAGAAAGTTTAGCTCAAACTGGAGCAGTTGCCATTTTAAGTGTAGAAGAAAATAAAGGAAAAAATGCTTTGTTTGGTGGAATTGATAAAATGAAGTTCAAGAAAATGGTTGTACCAGGTGATAGATTAAAATTAGAAGTAAAAATTATAAAGCAAAAAGGACCAATTGGAATTGGTGAAGCGATTGCAACAGTAGATGAAAAAATAGTGGCAAAAGGAGAATTAACTTTTGCAGTTGTATAAAGTTATAATTTCATAAAGAGAGGTAAAAGAAATGAACAAAATTTTAATTGCTAATCGTGGAGAAATTGCAGTTCGTATTATAAGAGCTTGTAAAGAAATGAATATAAAAACAGTAGCTGTTTATTCAGAAGCAGATAAAGATGCAATGCATACTCGATTAGCTGATGAAGCAATATGCATAGGACCTTCTGATCCGCGAAAAAGTTATCTAAATTTTAAAAATATTATAGAAGCAGCAAATATTACAAAAGCAGATAGCATACATCCAGGTTTTGGATTTTTATCAGAAAATAGTCAATTTGCAAAAATATGTGAAGAATCTAATATTAAATTTATAGGACCATCTTACAAAGTAATTGAATTAATGGGCAATAAATCGAATAGCAAAGAATTAATGAAAAAAAATGGAATACCTGTTATTCCTGGTTCAAATGGTAGTATTAAAGGATTAAAAGATGCAATAAAAATAGCAAATGAAATAGGATATCCAATTATGTTAAAAGCAGCAAGTGGAGGAGGAGGCAAAGGAATTAGAATAGCTAAATCTCAAGAAGAATTAGAAGATAATTATAACATTGTAAAGCAAGAAGCAAAACTTTCTTTTAATGATGATGAAATTTATATAGAAAAATTTATTGAAAATCCAAGACATATAGAAATACAAATATTAGCAGATGAATATGGAAATGTAATTCATCTAGGAGAAAGGGATTGTTCAATTCAACGTAAAAATCAAAAAATAATGGAAGAAACACCATCAACTGCTATTGATGATAAATTAAGAAATAAGATGGGAGAAGTGGCAATTAAGGTTGCAAAAGTTTCTGGTTATACAAGTTGTGGAACAGTTGAGTTCTTAGTAGATAAAAATAAAAATTTCTATTTTATGGAGATGAATACAAGAATTCAAGTAGAACATCCAATAACTGAAGTTAGAACAGGGATAGATATAGTAAAAACACAAATTAGAATTGCGGCTGGAGAAGAAATAAAAATAAAACAAAAAAATATAGAATTTAGGCGGACATAGTATTGAATGTAGAATTAATGCAGAAAAACCGGAAAAAAATTTTATGCCATCTCCAGGAACTATTACTGGATTAAATTTACCAGGTGGCAATGGAATAAGAATTGATACAGCTATTTATGAAGGATACACTATTCCTCCTAATTACGATTCTATGATTGCAAAAATTATAACTTATGGAGATACGAGAAACGAAGCAATTAGCAAAATGAAAAGAGCTTTGGAAGAAACAGTAATAGAAGGCATTGATACTAATGTTGATTTCCTATTTTCGATTATCCGAAATCCTAATTTTATTCGAGGAAATTTTGATACATCATTTATTGAAAAGGAGATATTAAATTGTAAAAAGGAGAAGTAGCTATTTTTAAATTAATAGTGAAAATAAAAAATTGATTGTTGATAAAATAAAAAAAAGAGAACCAACAGCTAAAAGAACAGAAAATAAAGTTGATATACAAGTTGGAAAATGGATTAAATGTGATAAATGTAAAGAGATTTTATATAAAGAAGATGTAAGAAAAAATTATAGTATTTGTCCAAATTGTGGCAGTTATTTTAGAATGCATATAAATAAAAGATTAGAAACAATTATAGATGAAGGAACTTATAAGAGATTTGATTTAGACATAGATACAACAAATCCATTGGGATTAGAAGATTATCCTAAGAAAATAAAAGCAATAAGAGAAAAAACAGGAATCCAAGAAGCAGTAAGCAGTGGAATTGGCAAAATTAACGGAGAAGAAGTTGTGATTTGTGTAATGGATAGTGGCTTTCTAATGGGTAGTATGGGAGTTGTAGTAGGCGAAAAAATCACATATAGTATAGAAAAAGCAATAGAATTGAAGATTCCAATAATTATATTTTGTGTATCTGGTGGAGCAAGAATGCAAGAGGGAATTATTTCTCTTATGCAAATGGCAAAAACCACAGCAGCAATTTCAAAATTAAATGAAGCAGGACTATTATATATTTCAGTTTTAACAGATCCAACCTATGGAGGAGTTACAGCTTCATTTGCAAGTTTAGCTGATGTTATTTTAGCAGAACCAGGTGCTATGATAGGATTTGCAGGACCAAGAGTAATTGAACAAACAATTGGCGAAAGTTTGCCAGAAGGATTTCAAACAGCAGAATTTTTGTTAGAACATGGATTTATTGATAAAATTGTAGAAAGAAAAGAATTAAAAGATACTCTATATAGATTAATAAAATTGTCTTGCAAAAATTAAAAATATATAGGAATTTTTTTGACAATTTTTAATAAAAAGAGGTGAAGTAAAAATGAAAGAGCTAACAGCTTGGGAAAAAGTAGAAATAGCAAGAGACCCAAAAAGAAAAACATCTTTAGATTATATTGAAGAAATATTTGATGAATTTATTGAACTACACGGAGATAGAAATTTTAAAGATGATAAATCAATTGTATGTGGATTAGCAAGAATTAATGAACAAAATTTTACAATTATAGCAGAACAAAAAGGTAGGACAACAAAAGAAAATATTGAAAGAAATTTTGGTATGCCAAATCCAGAAGCATATAGAAAAGCAATTAGGTTTATGCGGTCAAGCAGAAAAATTTAAAAGACCAGTTATTACTTTTATAGATACAAAAGGAGCATATCCAGGTATTGGAGCAGAAGAAAGAGGACAACGGAGAAGCAATTGCAAAATCTATGTTAGAACTTGCAAAAATAAAAGTACCAGTAATTGCAATTGTAATAGGCGAAGGATCTAGCCGGAGGAGCACTTGCTTTAGGAGTTGGAAATAGAGTATTTATGTTAGAAAATGCTATTTATTCTATATTATCTCCAGAAGGTTATGCAAGTATCTTATGGAAAGATTCTTCTAGAACAAAGGAAGCGGCAGAAAAAATGAAACTAACAGCAAAGGATTTATATGAATTAAAAATAATAGATAAAATAATAAAAGAACCGAAAGGTGAAAAAGAAGAAAATTTTAAAAAGACAGCCCAAAATTTAAAAAAGGAAATATTAAATGAATTAGAACAGATGAAAAATATGACACCAGATGAATTAACTGAACAACGTTATCAAAAATTTAGAAAAATGGGTGAATATAGGAGGATTTAAAATGTTATTAGAAGGAAAGAAAATATTAATTATGGGAATTAGAAACAAGTGGAGTATTGCTTTTGGAATTGCAAAATCTGCATATGAAAATGGAGCAAAACTTATTTTTACATATATGGGAGAGGAAAATAAGGATAAAATAGAAGAACTAATTTCTGAATTTAAAGGAAGTAAAGCATATGTTTTAGATGGAGCCTCAGAAGATGAATTAGTGAAAAAAGTATTTACAAACATAAAAGACGAAAATGGAAAAATAGATGGTATTGTACATGCAATAGCACACGCAAATACAGAAGACTTACATAATGATTTTATCTATACAAGCAAAGAAGGGTATGCTCATGCTTGTGATGTTAGTAGTTATTCATTTGTATTGGTAGCAAGAATGGCAAAAGAATTAGATTTATTAAATGAAAATGCAAGTTTAGTTACATTAACATATTATGGATCAACTAAAGTAATTGACAGTTATAATGTAATGGGAGTTGCAAAAGCGGCATTAGAGACAAGTGTAAGATATTTAGCAGAAAATTTAGGAAGAGAACAGATGAGAGTAAATGCTGTTTCAGCAGGACCAATTAAAACACTATCTGCAAAAGGAATTAAAGATTTTAATTCAGTTTTAAATATAATAGAGGAAAAAGCACCATTGCATAAAAATGTTACAACTTATCAAGTTGGCAATGTAGTAACGTTTTTATTAAGTCCTATGTCAGAAGCAATTACAGGTCAAATTGTTTATGCAGATAATGGATATAACATTATAGGTGCATAAAAATAGAGAAAATACAAAAGGTCATGCACTTTTCAAATTTATTAATCATATAATTTGATTATATGAGAGGTAAAAATGGAGGTGCATTTATATTGCTATCGCTTTGTATGACAGGTATTTTAGGTTTTTTAGAATTTCTAAAGTCTGCAGTATTTGTCGTTCGGATATATTCAAGGAGGAAATTTATTTCCAGAACCATTAACACAAGAAGAGGAAAAAAATTGTTTAGAGCAGATGGCAAAAGGAGATGATGAGGCAAGAAACATTTTAATCGAAAGAAACTTAAGATTAGTAGCTCACGTAGCCAAAAAATATAGTACTACAAATGTTGATCAAGATGATTTAATATCAATAGGAACAGTAGGACTAATAAAAGGAATTAATAGTTTTGATGCAAAAAAAGGAGCTAGACTTTCTACATATGTATCTCGCTGTATTGACAATGAAATTTTAATGCACTTAAGAGCAACAAAAAAGTTAGGAGCAGAAGTATATTTAAATGAACCAATTGGAAAAGACAAAGACGATAATATAGTAACACTTCAAGAAGTTTTAGAAAATAATGAAAGAACAATTGAAGAAGAAGTAGATATTAAGATGAAAATAAAAATACTATATCAAAAAATGAAAGAAATATTGAAAGATAGAGAAAGAACAATTTTAGAACTAAGATTTGGACTTGGAGGTCATAAACCAAAAACACAAAATGAAATAGCAAAAATGATGGGAATATCTCGTTCTTATGTATCTAGAATTGAAACAAAAGCAATCAGTAAACTTGCAAAAGAAATAAAAGAATAAAGAAAAAATCTCTTTAGAGCTTAACTCAAAAAGAGATTTTTTTTTAATTTAATAAGTATATAAATAAATTCAAATATGTTGCAAATAGCGACCAGACAAGATAAGGAATTTGAATCAAACCAGATAACTTATTTTTGTCATAAAATCTCACAACCATAACAAAAACCAAAAAAGTAAGTAATACAATCCAAATAAATGCAAACAATCTCCATTTTAATACAAAAAATATAATTGGCCATAATAAATTAACAAATAATTGTAAATAATAGATGGAGTTAATTTTAGAATCTACTAAAGAATTGCTAGATAAAATGCCATAGGAAATTCCCATTAAAATATACAGTAAAGTCCATACAATAGGAAATACTATACTAGGTGGAGCAAAAAAAGGCTTTTGTAAAGAACTATAATCCATAGAGCCAGATATAATAAAACCAACAATTCCACCTAAAATAACAGGAATAGCTATAGATTTAGCATAAATTTTGAATTTGTCTGACATAATTATATAAAACCTCCTTTATCCATAGTTTATTTTTCATTTATTAAAATATACATATAATTTGAAGCTTGAAAAGATAAAAAAATTGTGTTATCATATAGAAATCAATAAAATTTTTTAGGAGATAAAAAATGCAAAGAGTAAAATTAAAAGATAGAGTATTACCAACTTATACAAAAGGCGAAGAAATTTTTAATATGACTTCTCATATAGTAGGAGCAGTCTTAGGAGTAGTTGCAACTGTACTATGTATTGTATTTGCTGCAGTAAAAGGAAATATATACGGAATTATTAGTGGCTCAATTTATGGAGTGACAATGATTGCACTATATACTATGTCTAGTATTTATCATGGGTTAAGTCCTAAATTCACATCTAAAAAAGTCTTTCAAGTATTAGATCATTGCTCAATATTTTTATTAATTGCAGGTTCATATACACCTTTTGCCTTATGTACTATTAGGCAACAAGATACATTTACGCGGTTGGTTTATTTTTGGAGTTATATGGGCTTTAGCAATTTTAGGAATTGTATTAAATTCAATAGATATAAAAAAATTTAAGAAATTTTCTATGATTTGTTATCTACTTATGGGATGGTGTATAATACTTAAAGCAAACATCTTACCAAGTAGTCTAACAGCAAATGGATTTATTTTGTTACTATTAGGTGGTATTGCATATACAATAGGAGCAATTATATATGGTATTGGCAAGAAGCATAAATATTCTCATTCAATTTTCCATTTATTTATTTTATTAGGTAGTATTTTACAATTTTTCTGCATATTATTATATGTAATGTAAAACAATAATAGCAAAGAGACTAAAACTCTTTGCTACCACATAAGTATTAATTAATTTTAGCATATAAAATTATAAAAATCAAGTTTTGAAAATGCAAGATTAAGAGAGATTTTTATATGCATAAATAAGATAAAGCTATTTTATAATAAAGGAATATATATTTAATAATAAACGCTAGTTTGTAAAGTATATTAACCTATGTTAAAATATAAATAACTTAAATATAATTAAATAAATTTCCCTGCATAGTGCGTATAAGCTTAAATTTTTAGAACCAACACACTTTAAGAGGGGCCAAATCTCTAAATATGGCGTGCAAGCTCACATAAAAATCATTAAAAGTAGTGAGAAGCCCATGAGTATTTAGGTAGGCACCCACCTGTTTGTAGGAACAGGTCCTTAAAAATTCAAAGCAACACGGCTAAGGCGGGGGATTTTTAATTTGAACTTAAATAGGATTTACGTGCACAACAGTTTTATAAATTTTATCTAAACCATTTATAGTATTTTCAAGGCTATCAGCTAATTTATGACTTTCAAAAGTAGACATATTTCCATCTAAGTAAATAGTTAAAAAAACTAAATATTGATTTCCTACAGGAGTAGAAATAATATCATCTATTTTTTTTATTTCTTTATAACTGTTTGCAATATCTAAAATAAGACTTTTAGTTTTATCATCTACACTAATATCCATTAAAACATTGTAACTTTCAATAAAAATAGTAACACCTGTGTAACAAATATAAATTGAAATACCAATGCCGACTATACTATCAAACCAATAAATATTACATAAAGTTAATAAAACTGAAAATAATGTAAAAGAAGTAATAATGCAATCATTTTTGTGGTCTTTCATATTAGCCTCTAATAAAATATTAGAATGTTTTCTATAAGCATTTTTAGTATATAAAAAAAGAAATAATTTTGTTATTATAGTTGCTATGCAAACAACAACCAAAAACCAAGAAAATTGAAGTTTACTTCCAAAAACTAAAGTAATAATAGAATCATATAATAATTTGGAAGAAATTAAAATCATAGAAATACTAATAAACATAGAAAAAATGTATTCTGCTTTTCCATGACCTAAATTATGATCTTCGTCATTTGGTTCACTTGCTATTTTATTTCCAATAAAAGTCATTAAGGATGCAAAAATATCTCCAGCACTGTTAAAGCTGTCTGCAATTAAAGCCTGGCTATGACTAATAAAACCTACAATAGTTTTAATTATTAATAAAAATATATTACCAAGAATACCATAAATTCCAGCTTTCTTTGTAATTTCAAATTTTTCTTCCATTTCCATTATTAAAAATCAACTCCGTTTAATAATATAAATATGATTATAACATAAAAAATATAAATGATAAAGTAAAATAAAAAATGTTGCAAAAAAATGTAAAATATGGTATAATTTAAAAGTATTGGAAGTTAAACAAATGAGGTGTTAAAAAATGTCAATATTAATGGCAATTTACATATTAATTTTTGTTATATTTGCTTTAGTTGCTTATGCAATAGTGCAAATAAAATTATTTGGTATAAAAATAAAAGATTTTTGGACTTTTATTGAAGCAAACCAAATGTTAGATAAACTATATAAATTTGCTAGACAATATGAAAATATGTCACCACAAGAGCAAGTAATTTATTTAGCAGAGGCAGAAAAAATATTTAAAGCTTTCGATAATATTCCAGACACATTATGGGAAGAAGAATATGATAAATATAAAACTGTATTATCAAAATACAAAGATATAAAAATGATTAGATGGGCAGAAGAAAATAAATAAAAAAAGGGCTGAACTCAATATTTTGAAGTTCAGCCCTAAAATTTTAAAATTTAATAACTAACAAACTTAATAGTAAATATGCATAACGAGAAGCTCTTTTCATTAATATTCTATCTTTTACTATTTCTATAGTTTCAGAAAAAGCACAGTATTTATCAACAAAAGTCAAAACGAAACCTTCAAATGATTTTGGTATAGCAATAGTTACAGGCCACATATGTTTTATAATAATATCTTTTTCTCTTTCATTTAAATCAAATAATTTACTTGCATTTTCACAAGCGATTTTTCCATGAGTAAAAGCGTGAAGACCTTTTCTACCATCTTGTCTTTTACGCCAATCATATAAAAACAAGTCGTGAAGCATTGCAGCACGAGTAGCAGAAATATAATCTAAATTATATTTTTTACAAATAAGGAAACAATAATAGGCAACAACATAACAATGCTCAAAACAACTGGTTTCATAATGTTGCCTGTAATCTTTCATTTTTTGAACTGTATCATTTGCAATTAAATCTTTTATTATATTTTGAAATTCTTCATCAGCTTCAGAAGAAGCTTGTATATATGGTTTCATTTAAAATACCTCTTATTCTCATATGTACTTCACTATTAATTATACCATTTTATAATAAATAATGCAAATTTTGTCTATTTAATAAGCTTTTCTAATATTTGTACAGCATTAGAAGCAGCACCTTTTCTTAAGTTATCACTTACAACCCATAAATTTATACCATATTCAACACTAAAATCACGTCTTATTCTGCCAACATAAACTTCATCAGTTCCATCTGCCTTACTAGCCAAAGGGTAAAAATTCTTCTCTGGATTGTCAACTACAATAATTCCAGGGAATTTTTCTAATAAAATTCTAACATCATAAAGGTCAAAATCTTTTTCTAATTCGACATTAATTGATTCCCCATGACAATTACGAACAGGGACTCTTACTGTTGTTGCTGTTATTTTTAAATCTGGATGATGTAATATTTTTCTTGTTTCATTAATCATTTTATATTCTTCTTTAGTATATCCGTGCTCCATAAAAACATCAATATGAGGTATGCAGTTATTGTAAATTGAATAAGGGAATTTTTTTAATTTATCACCATCAACTTTAGTTTCTAAATCCTCAATTCCATATCTTCCTGCCCCAGAAACTGCTTGGTAAGTAGAATATACAATTCTTTTTATTTTATAATGGTCATCTAAAACTTTTAGTGGTAAAACCGCTTGAATAGTAGAACAATTAGGATTTGCAATAATTCCATTGTGCTTTAAAATATCTTCTGGATTAACTTCAGGAACTACTAAAGGAACATCATCATTCATACGAAAAACACTACTGTTATCAATAACAACACAACCTTTTGAACTAGCAATAGGTGCGTATTTTTCAGAAACACTTCCTCCAGCACAAAAAATTGCAAAATCAAAATGATGATCAAAAGATTTTTCCGTTAATTCACAAATTACATATTCCTGTCCTAAAAATTTAATTTTACTACCAGCAGACTTTGAAGATGAAAATAATGTGTAAGTTACATTTTTAAAATTTTTTTCTTCTAGCACCTTTAAAGCAGTTCTACCAACTAAACCACTTGCTCCAACAATAGCAACTTGATAATTAGACAATTTAATCTCCTCCTTAAATTTTTATTTTCGTATAAAAATATGTTTAAATTTCTTAATTAATACCATTTTATCATAAAATTAGAAAAATGAAGAAAAAATTCAAAAAATATTAAAAAACTATTAAATTTTGGAAAAAATATTGCATAAATTTAACAATAATAGTATAATAGAAAAGGTAGCATAATAAAATTATAGAAATAAAATTAAATAAAAAAATAATTAGAGAGGTAAAAAAATGGATTACTTATATATACTAAGAGAAGCCATTGTATGGATAATAACCATATTTTGGTTGTACCAAATATTGGTAAGTTTATGCTCATTAGTAAAAATAAAAGACAAACCATTGAAAATAGAAAAAAATCATAGGTTTATGGCAATTGTACCAGCACATAATGAAGAAGCAGTTATTGGTAATTTAATTGAAAGTTTAAAAAGACAAAATTACGATAAGCAATTATATGACATTTATGTAATTGCAGATAATTGTACAGATAATACAGCCAAAATTGCAAAAGAGGCAGGAGCAATTGT
This sequence comes from uncultured Clostridia bacterium, assembly GCA_947629855.1. The sequence goes on along the minus strand of CANRFI010000008.1, from coordinate 2,773 downwards.
TTATGAAAGATACAATAAAACAGAGCAAACCAAAGGATATGCATTAGATTGGTTTTTACAACAAAAAATAAAAGAAAATGCTCCATATGATGCATTTTTTGTATTTGATGCAGACAATATCGTAGATCCAAACTTTATTAAAAATATGAATAAAAAACTATGTCAAGGAGAAGAAGTAGTACAAGGATATAGAGATATAAAGAACCCAACAGATAGTTGGATTACAGCAGGGTATGCAATATTTTATTGGACAATGCACAGATTTTATCACTTAGCAAGATACAATTTAGGACTATCACCACTATTAAATGGAACAGGATTTATGGTAAAATTTGATGTAGTAAAACCACAAGGATGGGATACAGTAACACTAACAGAAGATATAGAATTTTCATTAAAAAGAATTATAAAAGGAAAAAGACTAGGTTGGGCAACAGATGCAATTTGCTATGATGAACAACCAGTAACATTCAAGCAAAGCTGGTCACAAAGAAGTAGATGGACAGTAGGACATATGCAATGTATAAAAGAATATACAAAACAATTAATAGATGCAACTAAGAAAAATAAAACAATGATGAATTTTGATGGATTTTTATATATTGTTGGAAGTATTCCAATGTTTATAATTACACTAATATTATTACTAACCAACTTTTTAATGTATGCAGGAAATGGAATGACAGGTGCAGAATTATTATTAAATCTTATAAAATATATTGTACCAACATTCTTTTTACCAATATTTACAGCATTAATAGCAATGCTTTTAGACAGAAGACCAATAAAACCTATGATAAAAGGATTAATATGTTATCCGATTTTTATGGGGTCATGGCTATTAATTAATTTCAAATGTCTATTTAAAAGAGAAACAACGTGGGAGAAAATCAACCACATTAGAGATATCAAAATTGGTAATGCCGGAGGAACAGTAGAAGAAACTGTTGGGGTAATAGAAAAAGCATAAATTTACAGGAATTACTCTATTTATAAAATAATAGAGTAATTTGTTTTTTTAGAGGAGGAAAAAAATGAAAATAAAAAAAGATATATTAAAAAACATCATTATTGGAATTATAATACTTAGTATGTGTGGAATAATATTTGTATACCAAGCCCAAAAAGTAGGATTTCACGAAGATGAAGCTTTTACAATTGCTTCTTCTGTAAATCCAGATAATGGATTAATGAGTGGTTATAAAAATAATAATGTTCCAGAAGACTTAAATGAACCTCCAGTTTGGAAAACTAAAGAATATGTTACAAATTATATGACCTTAACTCAAAATAATTACTTGAATTTTGTATCAATTTATATGAATCAAGCACATGATAATCATCCACCATTTTTTTATTTATTAGTACATTTTTCAAGTATGCTATTTTCAGGAAAATTCTCAATTTATACAGCATTTGTAGTAAATATTGTTGCCTTTGCAGTTAGTTGTGTAGTTTTGAAAAAAACATTAAAATTATTAGGAAAAGAAAATTTAACAATAGGAGCATTAATTTTTTATGGACTTTCTATGGGAACCATATCTATGGTTATTTATCAAAGAATGTATATGTTATTAAATTTATTTGTAATGTTATACTTCTATTACAGTGTAAAAATTTATAAAAATGATTTTGCTTTAGACAAAAAGACTTTACTAAAATTAGCAGTTATTACAATATTAGGTTTTTTAACACAATATTTCTTTGCTATTTATGCAGGTATAGTATTTATTATGATGATAATAAAAATGAAAAAAGACAAAAAAGAAGACAAAATAAAAAAATATTTTGTAGCACATATAATATATGCAGTAATTGGTATATTAATATTTGTACCAAGTATGTATCATTTGTTTTTCTCTAGTAGAGGAATTTCAAACTTATCAAATGGCAGCTACTTCGAATATTTTGGAAAATACATAAATCAATTAGCATATGCTTTTAGCATTAATACAAATACAATTCTTATACTTACAGCTTCAATTTTGTTTTTAATAGGAATCATATATTTATACAAAAAATCAAAAGATAAGTTTATCGTATTATTAACTATGGTACCAAGCATTATTTATTTTATATTAATGGTAAAGTTAACACCATTTCAAGAACTAAGATATATTATGGTAGTAATTCCATTTATTGTTTTAACCGTATTTATGATATTAGACTGCATAATAAATATAAAATATAAAAACCAAATTATAATTGGAATTTCAGTTATATTAGTAGCCATTGGTATAATGTTTTCAATGCCAAAGTTTTTATACAGAAATTACGAGAAAATACTTAATATAGCAAAAGAAAACAGTGAAAAATCTTTTGTGTATGTATATGACAACTTTTTTAACCATATGCAAAGCATTCCAGAAATGATGATTTACGAAAAGACTTTATTAATAGACACAGGAAGAAATGAAATGGAATATTTAGTAAAAGATGAACAATTACAAAAAGAAGATTCTTTTATATTAAGTATTAAGTCTTATTTGAATAATGATGATATACTAAATAAAATAAAAGACAATACAGATTTTAAAAATATACAAAAACTATATTCATCTAAAGAAGATACGTCTAATGAGTCAAAAGTTCAAAATGAATTATATCTAGTGTCTAAAAAATGATGTAGTTCAGATTAAATTTAAAAGTTCAATATATTTATTATTAAAAAATATATTGAACTTTTTTATAATTTAATAATAGTTTTACGAACAAAAAAATGTCGAAAATTGCGATGAAAAAAGTTCTAAAAAGTATTGCAAAAACAATAAAA
>CANRFI010000007.1 GCA_947629855.1 uncultured Clostridia bacterium | reverse complement strand
CTCCTGTATTTATATATGGTTCATCTTTTTCTATTCCTAATCTTATTTCATTAAATCTGTGTATCATCTTCCTTATATGAGTTGTTGCAATAAAGTAATTTCCTTCAAAATCCATATAATATAATTCATCTAGTTTATTGATAACTAGTGTGTCAGCATCTAGATATAATACTCTATCTATATCATTTGGTAAATATTTTGCTGCAAAAATTCTAAAATAAATCTCTAATGGATACCTTTGTTCATATATTGGTAACTCCATAATTTCTTTTTCTTTAATTTTTATATCATTTATATAAAATTTTTCTAGATTTAATCTCTTTTTTACTTCTTCTATTTGCTTTTGATTTAAATCTCTATTTAAAATATATATATTAAATTTTTCATCTTTGTTTGATTTTTGTATAGAATTTAGTAATATATTTAATTGGTTTATATATTGAGAATTAATTGTTACTAGAATATTCATTTTTCCCCTCTTACTTTTTTTATACTTACTGTTTTATTATATCTTTTATTACTTCTCCTGCTATAATTAACCCTGCTACTGATGGAACAAACGATATACTTCCTGGTACGTTTGTATTATTTTTAATTGGTTCTTCTTTTGAATAAAGTACTTTGAGTTTTTTTATTCCTTTGGCTTTTAATTCCTTTCTCATAACTTTTGCTAATGGACATACACTTGTTTTAAAAATATCTGTTACTTCAAATTTAGTTGAATCTAGTTTATTTCCTGTTCCCATACAAGATATAATGGGAATATTTAATTTATTTGCTCTTGTAACTAATTCTATTTTAGCAGTTACTGTATCTACTGCATCTACTATATAATCAATCGTATCATTTAAAATTCCTTGTGTTTCTGGCATAAAAAATTCTTGATATATTTCTATATTTACATTTGGATTTATGTCTAAGAGTCTTTCTTTGCAAACTTCTACTTTTGGCTTTCCTATTGTTGTATGAGTAGCAATTATTTGTCTGTTTATATTACTTACATCTACTTTGTCATTATCTACTAATATCAAGTTTCCTATTCCTGCTCTTACTAGTCCTTCAACTACAAAAGATCCAACTCCACCAAGTCCGAATACTGCTATTTTTGCGCTTTGTAATTTTTTTATTGCATCTTTTCCTATTAATAATTCTGTTCTTGAAAATTGTTCTTGCATCTATTTTCACCTTTTTATATATTTTTTAATAAATTATTCCATTATCTTTTTGATATTTTTCCATAGTTTCAATACATTCATCTCTGTCTATTTGTTTAAGATGAATCATATTATTATTTCCCTTTATAAATTCATAAATATCATTATCCCTAAATCCAATTTTGGCTGCATCTTCTTTTGTACATCCAAAATATACTTCTTTAATATTTGCCCAAATTATAGCAGACAAGCACATAGGGCAAGGCTCACAAGAGGTATATAAAACATACTCTGATAAATCATTTGTATTTAATATTTTACAAGCTTCACGAATTGCTACTATTTCAGCGTGAGCTGTTGGATCATTATTTTTTAAAACTTTGTTATTTCCATTTGCAATAATATTGCCATATTTATCAACTATTACTGCTCCAAATGGTCCTCCTTCTTTATTAGATATTCCTTTTTCGGAGTTTTCTTTTGCTTTTTTCATATATATATTCATAAATTACCTCCGTTTTAAATACATTGTTTAACTAAAGTATAGCAAAAAAGCAAGTAATTGTAAATAACTACTTTCAGATAGTTCGAACCATTTGTATTTTATTTTATTAAAATTTTTCACATTTCCACTATTCTATTTTTTTGTTTTCTTAATATATTCTATAAGGGGATTTATATGATTATTCATTCTTTTCATTTTTCAAAGAAAATGCTTTTGATTGCTTTACTACTTTTAATTTTTATTGTTGCTACTGTTTCAATTGGTTTTTTTTACTTTTATAATTCTTCCTCTCTTGAAGATATTGATAATACTCCTATTCCAGAAGTGCCTATCAATATAGAAACAGATGAAGCTTCTGATAATAAAAATACTGATACAAAAAAAATTATTAAATGGGTAGATTTTAATGTTACTTCTGATGCTTTGAATAAAACTTCTAATTTAGATATTACTTCACATCAAAATCAAGAAGAAATTAAATATAATTGGATTGAGCTTTTAGCCTATCTTGCTTGTAAAAATGGTGGTAATTTTAAAAATTTCAAATCAAATGATTTAGATACTTTGGTATCTAAGTTAAAAAAAGGAGCTACTATGGAAGATTTGACATCTTCTATGAAGTATTATAATTACTATTTTGAAAGCTATTCTGCAGTTTTAGGTGGAATGCTTGGAAATTATTCTATTGAAGTCAAAAATGGTGAAAATTCAAAAACTTATGAAGAAAAATATGGTTTAAAAGCTTTTCTTCCTATTGCTAAAAATTATAATTTTAGCCATTATGATGATTTCGGAAATTCCCGTTCTTATGGTTTTAGAAGAGTTCATTTGGGAAATGATTTGATGGGTAGTATTGGAACTCCTGTTATCGCTGTTGAATCTGGTGTTATAGAACATTTAGGGTGGAATCAATATGGTGGTTGGAGAATTGGAATTAGAAGTTTTGATTCAAAAAGATATTATTATTATGCACATTTAAGAAAAAATCACCCATATAATAATGGTTTAAAAGAAGGTATAACTGTAAAAGCTGGTGATGTTATTGGTTATTTAGGTATGACAGGATATAGTATAAAAGAAAATGTAAATAATATTAATGTACCTCATTTGCATTTTGGTATGCAACTTATTTTTGATGAATCACAAGTTGATAGTCCAAATGAAATTTGGATTGATGTCTATCAAATTATTGAATTTTTAAAGAAAAATCGTAGTGAAGTTTATATGTCAAATAAGGAAACTAAAGATTATAATAGAAAACTTGATTTTTTTGATAACATTTTATTTAAAAACACCCAGCCATAAATTTGGCTTGGGTGTTTTGCTTTTATTTCTTCCCTAAAATAATTTTGATATCTCTATTAATTTTTCCACGAGTAATATTTAGAGTTACTTCATCATTTGGCTTTTTTGTATAAATATATTGTCTTAAGTCATTCATTGTATTTAATTTTATACCATCAATACTTGTTATAATATCTTTTTCTCTTAATTCCGTATTATCAGCAGGTCCATTTTTTGTAATTTGTGCAACATAAATTCCTTCTTTAAAATTAAGATCAGCTGTTTCATCTAAATATGGCATAACCTCTTTATCATAGGCATAAATTCCAATTGTTGCTTCTTCAAAAGTATCTGTATCTTTAAAACTTTTCAATATCGGTTTAATAATATTAATTGGAACAGCAAATCCAATTCCTTCTGCTGATGAGATTTTAACTGTATTAATTCCAATTACTTCCCCATTTGGATAAATTAAAGGTCCTCCACTATTTCCTGGATTAATTGTAGCATCTGTTTGTATTAAATCTGTCATATAAGAAGATTTTTCTTCCTCGTCAATTCTTATTGTTCTATTTTTTGCACTAATAATTCCTGATGTTACAGTTCTTCTAAATTCAAAACCAATTGGATTTCCGATAGCATATACTGTTTCTCCTACTCTAATTTTATTTGAATTTCCAAGTTCTACATACTCTAAATTTTTGGCATCTATTTTAATAATTGATAAATCTAAATTTGAATCACTCCACATTACTGTTCCATCATAGCTGATACCATTTTCTAAAGTAATGTAGCATTTGCTATACTTTTCTCCTGTAACATGTTCATTGCTTAAAATGTATCCATTTTCCGTTATAATAATACCTGTTCCCAAACCTAATTCGGTTTCCGTACTTTTTGATAAAATACTATTTCCTGTATTTTTTAATTTAGAAATTCCTACAACTTTTCTTGTTGTTTTTTCAATTATATCTGCTATATTTTTACTATTTTCTTCTGCTTCTTCCACAGTTTGTGCACTTCCGTGTGGATAATGTTCTTGTTACTTCATAATTAGATGGATGTACTTCTATTTTTTGGTATATTGTATATAAATAAAATCCGAAAACCCATAAAGCTGTTAGTAATATAAAGGTTGTAATGGCTCTTCTTAAATTATTTTTCTTTTTCCTTTTTCTCAAAATTTTGCACCTCTATATAATAGTCTATCCTTTTTTTTGTAATTTTAAACGATTTTGTGCATAAAAAAATAGCTCTTATGAGCTATTTTTGCTTAGTTCTTCAAATCTTTTTACTTTTTGTGTTGTTGTTTTTACTAATGGAACATCAGTAATAATTATTTTCTTTATATGCTTATATATTGATAAGTTTTTATTTATATTTTTTATTTCATTCCAAATCAAGTTTTTATATTCATCTATGGATTTATCTCCTAAGTATTGTTTTATTAATTCTTTATCATATACAATTTTTGCACAAAGCATAGTATCTGTTTTGCTTTCTCCTCTTTGATATACAATACTTTCTATTATATATGGAATTTTATTTATTAAAAATTCTATCTCTTGAGGATATACATTTTTTCCGTTTTTAAGTACAATTATGTCTTTTTTTCTACCTGACATATACAAAAATTGGTCTTTGTCTAGATATCCATAGTCTCCTGTACTAAACCATCCATCTTTTAGTACTTTTTTTGTTTCTTTTTCGTTTTCATAATACCCTAGCATAACACTTGGACCTTTTACTATAATTTCTCCAATTCCATCTTCATTTGGATTTTCTATTTTGAGTTGTAAATTATCTAAAACTAATCCCACTGAACCTGGTCTTTTCTTTTTATCTGTTTCTGCTGAAATAACAGGAGATGTTTCCGTTAGTCCATATCCTTGTATTAAGTCAATTCCTAAATTGTTATAACCAATAATTGTTTCTTTATCCATAGGTGCTGCACCATATAATACTACTCTTAAGTTTCCACCAAAGTTGTTTAATATTTCTTTAAATAAAATTTTTCTTAAATCTATTTTAAATTTTAATAATATATTAGATATTTTTGATATTCTATTAATTAATTTGGTTTTTCCTTTGTCTTCTATAGCCTTTTGAATTTTTTTATACATAGTTTCTAAAACAAGTGGTACTGCAACAAATACAGAGACTTTGTATTCTTGTAAATTTTTTTGTATATATTTTAATCCATCACAAAATGCAACTGATGCTCCCCAATAAAGTCCAAATAAAAATGTAATTGTACATTCAAATGTATGATGCATAGGTAAAAATGATAATAAAGTATCTTGAGGATATAATTTTACATATCTTCCTATTGCTGTAATATTAGAACATATATTATATTGTGATAGCATAACTGCTTTAGGTTCACTTGTAGTTCCTGATGTAAACAGCATTATTGATATTTTTTTGTTATCAATTACTATTTCATCATATTTAGTATTTCCCATTTCAATTAATTCTTTTCCAACTTGCAATAATTCTTTAAATTCATTTGAATCCATATTGATGGTAATTTTTATGTTAGTGCTTTTCTCATTTAATATTTTTTCTACAAATTCTTGATGTTTATTTTCAAAAATTATTGCAGTTGCACCGCTTCTTTTTATTAATTTTTCTAATTCAACATCTGGCAGAGATCTGTCTAGTGGTACTACACACATATTTCCTGTTGTAATTGCTAAATAGCTTATACACCACTCATATCTATTACTACCTATTAAAATAATTTTTTGATTTTCTAGTTTCAAATGTAATAGTGCCGTAGACATTGCTTTTACATCTTTTTTAAAATCTTTATACTTAATTTCTATATCTTTTTTGAATTTATATACAATATGATTGGGATTTCCCCTTTCTGCAATATTTATTAATTGTCTAAAATCCTCTACTGTTTCGTTTTTTACCATTTAACATCCTTCCTTTCGGAATATTTCTTACTATTTCAAACTTATTTTATCTTAATATTCTTTTTTTTTCAACATTTTTCTTGCTTTTTTGCCAATATATCTATATAATTGTTACAAGTTAGACTTATAATAAATTGACTTATTTATATGAAAAAAGGTGATTTTGTAATGAGACATAAATTTTTTAATTTAACTTGTCCACAAAAAGCAATACTAAATATGGAGCAATTTTATCCAAATACCAGTATGAATACTATTTCTGGTATGGTTACAATTCGTGATAAAGTTGATTTTACACTACTAAGAAAAGCTATACACCTTTTTGTAAAAAGTACAAATAATATTCGTTATCAAATGCATTTAGAAAAAGACTGTATAAAACAATATGAACAAGAATATGAAAGTTTTAATATTAAACATTTCAAATTAAATTCTGAAAACAAAGAAAAAATATATAATTTTATTTCTAGAAAATGTTTTACTTTATATGATTCTCCTCTTTACTATTTTTCAACATTTGAAAATGAGGAAGATTCAACAGGCGGTTTCTTTATTTGTGTCCATCATATAATTTCTGATGCTTGGTCAATGGGAATGCTTGTTAGTTCAGTTATCTCAATTTATTCTAAACTTATCAAAAAAGAACATTTATCAATTGATTACAATAATTCATTTCCTTATTCAAGTTTTATTGATGAAGATTTTGTTTATCTAAATAGTCCTAAATTTAAACAAGATGAAGCTTTTTGGGACAATTTATTTGAAGAAAATATTTTTGAAGATTTAGAAGCTCATACTACCGCTTCCCATTTAGATTTCGAGGCAAGTAGAATTGAATTTAAATTGTCTAAAAAAATGACTTCAAAAATTGTATCTTTTTGTAAACAATTAAAAGTATCTCCTTTTACTTTTATGTTATTTATTATGGCTATTTATGAAAGTAAAGTAAAGCAATCTAATCATATTGTAATGTCCACTCCTATTTTAAATAGGTCTGGTCAGAAAGATAAAAATACCTTTGGTCTTTTTGTAAATAATATATTATATAAATTAGCTATTGAAGATTCTGTTTCTTTTCAAGATGCGATAAATTCTTTAGCTAAGTCACAATTTTCTTATTTAAGACATCAAAAGTATCCTTTTCAAGATTTAATTGCACACATTAAGGAAAAATTTCAAATAAAAGAAAATATTTATGATACAGCAGTTTCTTATCAAAATGCTAGAACTATCCATACTGAATGCAATGTTAACTATGATTGTGAATGGTTTTTTAGTGGTTATTCTGCTATTGCTTTACTATTTCACATATACGATTTAGATAATACTGATTGTTTTTCTTTTATTTATGATTATCAAAATAAAGTTTATGAGCCTTCACAAATTAAAGATATGCATAATCGCTTATTGTATATTTGTGCACAAGTTATTCAAAACCCAAATATTTTAATTAAAGATATTGAGCTTACAACACAAGAAGAAAAACATATTATTTTAAATAACTTTAATCAAACTAAAGTTTATTATGATTCTAAAAAAACAATATTAGATTTATGGGAAAAACAAGTATCTAAACATCCTGATAAAACAGCCCTTATTTGCAATAATAAAGAGTTTTCTTTTAAGAATTTAGATGAATTATCTACTCAATTAGCTACTTATTTGCAAAAAAAATATCATATAAAGAGTGGTCATAACATTTCTGTCGTTCTTGATCGCTCTGCATCTTTAGTTGTTGCTATATTATCTATTATTAAATGTGGCTGTACATATGTTTTAATTGACCCTTTACATCCAGAAGATAGACAAAAATATATGATAGAAAACTCAAACTCCGAATATATTATCTCTAATTTAGATTTAGATATAAAAAATAAAATTAATTGGGATTTGAGCTGTAATTTAAAAACAAGGGCTAAATATCAAAGACCAAGAATCTTGTCAAAGTCTTCTATGTATTTACTTTATACTTCTGGTTCTACAGGAATGCCAAAAGCAGTTACTATAACACATAGAAATTTTTATAATTATTTAATTGGAATTTCTCAAATAATTGATTATTCACGCGAAAAAAGTGTGCTTTCTATGGCTTCTGTATCTTTTGATGTTTTCGGCTATGAATTATGGGTTACTCTTCTAAATGGTCTTACTTTAATATTATCTACTAACGAAGAACAAAATGATTTTTCAAAGTTAAATGATTTAATTACACGCTATAATATAAATATCTTGTATGGTACTCCTAGTAAAATTCAATCTTTAATTTCTTCTGCATCTGATAAACATTCATTTTCATCTGTTACTGATATTGGAATTGGTGGTGAATCATTTAGTTTATCTTTTATAAAGGATTTACAAAAGCTTACTGTTGCAAATATTTACAATATGTATGGTCCAACTGAAGCTACTGTTGGTTGTTGTTGCAAAAAATTAGATAAAAATACTAAATTTATTACTATTGGAAAGCCTTTGTCTAATGTTAGATTTTATGTTTTAGATAAAAATTTAAAGCTTTGCCCTCCTGGTATAAAGGGAGAACTTTACATTTGCGGTGATGGTGTGTCAAATGGATATTATAATAATCCTGATTTGACTGCAAAAAGCTTTATTAAGGATATTTTTCATCCCAAATTAACAATGTATAAATCTGGAGATATGGTTAGTTGGACTCATCAAGGAGAATTGGTTTTTTATGGAAGAAACGATTCCCAAGTAAAGGTTAGAGGTTACAGAATTGAACTTAGTGAAATAGAACGTACTTTAAATACTCACCCATTTATTAAAGGATGTACTATAATTAATTATAATTATAATGATAGAGACCTTTTGTGTGCATATTATATTTCTGATTTTACTATTCAAAGCTATGAATTAAAATTATTTTTAACAAATAAATTACCAAGTTATATGATTCCTTCTCATTTTATTCCAATTACCGATTTACCTCTTACAATAAATGGGAAAATAGATAAATCAAAACTGCCTTCTCCTTTCAATTTTTATAAAAATGAGAAGTATGTAAAACCAGAAAATGATTTGCAAAAAAATATTTGTAAAGCTTTAGAAAAATGTTTATATATAAAAAAGCTTAGTATTGATGAAGATTTTAGTAATCTTGGTATGGATTCTTTATCAATTATAAAAATACAATCTCAATTATCAAATCTTGGAATATCTATACCAACACGATATTTTTATGATTATTCTACTGTAAAGGATTTATGTTTTGCTTTAGAGCAAATTTCTTCATCTAAAGATTCATCTGTTATTAATGATAATTATTCATTTTTAAAGCATAATTTAGATAAACTAAAAATAAAAAAACGTCATTTTAAAAATGTTTTATTAACTGGATGTACTGGATTTTTGGGAGTTCATATTCTTGAAGCTTTATTGAATAATACTACTGCAAAGATATTTTGCTTAGTTCGTGCTTCAAATATTGAGAATGCTAAAAATAGAATTTCTAATATTTTTAAATTTTATTTTCAAGATATGTATACAGATGACTTTTTATTTGATAGAATTGAAGTAGTTGTGGGAGATATTAGATATAAAAATTTAGGATTATCTGAAGATACTTTAGATAAAATTGGAAATATTATTGATTGTGTAATTCATTCTGCCGCTTTAGTAAAGCATATTGGAAAATATGATGAATTTAAAAAGATTAATTTAGATGGTTCTAAAAATGTTGCAAATTTTTGTATGAAATATAATATTTTTCTAAATCATATATCTACAACTAGTATATCTTGTGATTTTATGCCTTTATCAAATACATCTGATTGTGTTGATTTTACGGAAGAAAACTTTTTTATTGGTCAAAATTATCAAGAAAATTACTATATAAAGAGTAAATTATTAGCAGAAGATTATTTACTCCAAAATATAAAACAAGGTTTATTAAAAGCTAATATTTTCCGTGTTGGTAATTTGACTGGTAGATATAGAGATGGATTTTTCCAATATAATATTGACAGCAACGCATTTTATAATAAATTACAATTTATTTTAAAAAATAAATTCTTTTATGAAAGCAGTATTTTACAAGAGTTTGATTTGTCTCCTGTTGATGATATAGCAAATGCAATTACTACTATAATTTATAATTATGGTTGTCAAAATAAAATTTTCCATATGATGAATCCTCGGAAAATTTACTATGCAAACTTTAATTAATAAATTAGAACTTTTGAATTATAAAATTAAGATTTTGAAGGATTCAGATTTTTATAAAAAGATTTTAAAAACTGATTTAGATTCAAATTCTTTAATAATAAATGATTATAATTTGCATACCAATATTTCTTATTTAAATATAAAAACTCAATGTGATATAACTTTAAAGTATTTGGAAAATGTCGATTTCCATTATCATAAAATTGATTTAAAATATCTTGCAAAAATTATAGACTACTGTTCAAATATTCACTTTATATAAAGGAGGTTTATAAATGACTCAAAAGAAAAATAAAAAAGGTTTACATTTATATGCTTATCAAAAAGTTATTCTATCTTATGTTATGACTTTATCTGTGTGTGCTTGGGTATTATATCCATTTATGCATAGAATTTTAAATTATCCACCTGGAACAGTTGATACTCAGTTTCAAATTGAATATGGAGGGCTTTCTTATACTTCTCAATTTATATTATTATATGTTGTTGTGGTTTCTTTGTTTGTACTTTACCAGCGATTTTTCTTATTTAAAAAAATTGCACATTTTGAGAAAAATGGGCCTAGTAATTCTAAATATTCTGTTGAGGAAATAAGAAAAACACTTCTTACTGCTCCTACTAAGTTTTATTTGTTGCAAATAATTATACCTTTTATTGCAATTACTATTGGACTTGGTATGCCTATTGTAAAGCACGAATTAGAGTCTTCTGGTATAACAGTTGCTATTTTATGGGTTTCTATTTTAACTTTTAATGCTACTATCTCTTATGTACTTTCTAGAAACTTGTTTAAGCCTATTCTTATTTCAACTTTTAAAGAAAATCGTTTACCATGTTCGAAACCTACTAAACTATCAAATGATATGATTTTACTGCTATTACCATTACTAATTGCTGGTTTGTTTTTTACAGTTATTGTTGCATATTCTAGATTAGTAAATGTAAGAGGAACTGATTTTTACTATTACTATAAAAATGAATTAAAATATAATTTTGAGAATAATACTACATATCATAATAGTGATGAATTAATGGAAACTTTAAGTCATTTGGATTATATAGATGATACTCATACTTATTTTGTAATTGATTCAAATAAAAATATAATAACTTCAGATGGTGTACCTTTAACTGACTTTTTCAAAAAATATATATTTGAGTTGTCTGATAAATATGATGGTAGAGTTTATGAGCATTATGCAGTAAATACTCGGAGGATATATTAAACATATTTCTGTTGATGGTAAAGATTATATTGTTGGCATTAGATTCCCTATTTCTGGTGAAGATGCATTAGTTTATATTATAACAACTTTTGTTGTTTTATTTGGTATAATATCTTTCTTGGTTTCATATTATTCATCTTCTCTTTCAAATCAAGTTAAGAGTATAGTTAACGGTCTTAATGATATAAATACAAAGAATAATGCTGAATTTAAGAAAATACCAATAGTTTCTAATGATGAATTAGGTGAACTAACTGTTGCTTTTAATAAAATTCAAGATTTAACTAAAAAGAATATTTCACAAATCCACGATAATCAACAGACTTTGATGGAAAGGGAACGTTTAGCATCACTTGGTCAATTGATTGGTGGTATTGCTCACAACTTAAAGACTCCTATTATGTCTATATCTGGTGCAGCTGAAGGTTTGTCAGATTTAGTTAAAGAATATGATTCTTCTATTGATGACCCAGAGGTAAATAGTCAAGATCATCACGATATTGCACATGATATGTCAGAATGGATTGCAAAAATTAGAACACATACTGAATATATGTCTGATGTTATTACAGCTGTAAAAGGACAAGCAGTTACAATGGCAAATCAAGAAGAAATTTCTTTTACAATAGGAGAGGTTTTAAAACGTGTTGATATTTTAATGAAGCACGAATTAAAAAATGCAATTATTTATTTAAATATAGCTCTTAAAACAGATGAGAATACAATTATTCACGGTGATATTAATAGCTTGATACAAGTTATTAATAATATGATATCAAATTCAATTCAAGCATATAATGGAAAAACAGATCAAACTATAGATTTAATTGTTGAAAAAGAAGAAAATAATCTTGTTATTTCAGTTAAAGATTATGGACCTGGATTGCCAAGCAATGTAAAGCAGAAATTATTTAAGGAAATGATTACAACTAAGGGTAAAAATGGTACTGGTCTTGGATTATATATGTCTTATTCAACAATTCGTGCTCATTTTAAAGGAAATATTACTGTTGATTCAGAAACAGATAAAGGTACTACTTTTAAAATAATCTTACCATTATAATTTTTATTATAGAATATAAAAAATTATATGATGAAAAGCACTTGATTTTTCCACTTTTTATTAATATAATGTGGATAAATAATTATTTTATTATTAATTGAGGTTAAAATATGAGAAAAGGATTTCAAAATTCGGAAAATGTTGAAAATAGAAATTATAGAATAATTGCTGTTGATGATGAAGAAGGCATTATTGATTCTCTATCTATTTTCTTGAAAAGATCTGGATATGAATTTACTGGTGTTACTGATCCACTAGAAGCAATTGAAAAAGTTAAAAATGAACATTTTGACTTAATGATTTTAGACTTTATTATGACTCCTATACACGGTGATCAAGTAGTGGAAAAAATAAGAGAATTCAATAAAGAATTATATATTTTGCTTTTAACTGGTCATAAAGATTTAGCTCCACCTTTGGAAACTATTAGAAGATTAGATATTCAAGGTTATTGTGAAAAAAGCGATAAATTTGATCAATTGTTACTTTTAATTGAATCTGGAATTAAATCAATTGCTCAAATGAATGAAATTAAAGAGATTAATAAAGAGCTAGAAAATGCTTATTTAGAAAGTATTGAAACTTTACGATATACTGTTGAAGCAAAGGATTCTTATACTAGAGGTCATTCTGATAGGGTCGCTGAATATTCTGTTTTAATTGGTAAACATCTTGGTTTACCAGAAAATGATTTAAAAACTTTACGAATTGGTGGTTTGTTTCACGATATAGGTAAAATAGGCGTTCCAGATAGTATCTTATTAAAGGATGCGAAATTAACAGAGGATGAGTATTCAGAAATTAAAAATCATCCTTCTATTGGAGCTCATATTTTATCAACAGCAACTATTTTTAAGGATTTAATTCCTATTGTAAAACATCATCACGAAAGATTTGATGGACACGGTTATCCTAGTCAATTAAAAGGCTTAGATATTCCTTATTTAGCAAGAATTACTGCAATTGCTGATAGTTTTGATGCTATGACGTCTCGAAGAACTTATCGTGATTGTATGTCTTTAGATTCTGTTATTGAAGAATTTGAAAGGTGTAAAGGTACTCAGTTTGATCCAGAATTGACAGATGTATTTTTAGATATTTTAAATAATCATTTAGATGAAATTCAGGAAATTCAAAATAAGTATAAATAAAAAATTTATACATTATAAAAGGAGAATTACCTATTATGCATAGTCAAATATCTCTGCAAGTAGAATGTTTAATTATCACAGTTATTTTTATTAGCTTAATTATATTAATCATGACTACTATTTCCTTTATTTTTCTAAAAATTAAATTTAATAAAAAAAATTTAGAAAATAAAGATGAAGTTTTAATAAAGAAAATCAATAGTGATAAAAATATAATTTTTGTGTCATTCTTAGTACTAGTAATGATGATAAATATTTTTTTATCATTATGTTTTTTAATGGATTTTTACCCAATTACTATTTTAATTATTACAACTGCCTTATTTCTAATTTCACTTATTCTTATTTTTGTAAAGAAAAAAATACTATACGTTATATTAATAATAAATATATTGATTATAATTATTACACTAATATATTGTATGCCTAAACAATATCAAAAGAATAAAGAAGATGAAGAAAGGTCTCGTGAATTGGGCTATATGGTTGATGAAGTTGCATTGAACGCTTTTAATTCTAAATTTAATACTTTTGAAGGAGAAAAAAGAGGATCACAAATTAAATCTTTGTGTAATCTTGTTTTACAAAATAATATTTCAAAACAAAATGAAGAATTCGGTAAAATTTCAATTTATGGCATAATTACTGTATCTATTTCAGATAATGAAATTATTTATAACGAAAATTTTGATATATCTAAATTATATAATGTAAAAATGCATTACAGTAAATATGGTCTACTAAAATCTATCAGTATAGAAGAGTCTAAATAAAAAATTGTCAATGGGGACGGTGTTGTCAAAAAACTCCGTCCCCTTTTATGATTTATTAAACTTTCATTGAAAGTCCTACTTTTTGTCTTTCTTTATCTATCTTGATTACTTTTACTTTAACAATATCTCCTACAGATACTACCTCAGAAGGATTTTTTATATATTTGTCGCTCATTTCTGAGATATGTACTAATCCATCATGCTTTACACCAATATCTACAAATGCTCCAAAATCTATTACATTTCTAACTGTTCCTGTTAATACCATTCCTTCTTTTAAATCTTCTAATTTTAAGACATCACTACGAAGTATTGGCTTTGGCATATCTTCACGAGGATCTCTTCCTGGTTTTGATAGTTCTGTAATTATATCTGTTAATGTCATTTCTCCTATTTCTAATTGTTTTGCCATTGTTTCTACATTGACTGATTTTAATTTAGTTTTTAGTTCTTCTAATTTTTCTTTGTTCTTTAAATCGTTTTTATCAAATCCTAGTTCTTTTAAAAGTTTTTCTGTTGCTTCATAGCTTTCTGGATGCACTGCTGTTACTTCTAATGGATTATCTCCATCAAATATTCTTAAAAATCCTGCGCATTGTTCAAATGCTGCTTTCCCTAGTTTTGGAACTTTTAATAATTGTTTTCTATTTTTTAATTTTCCGTTTTCATCTCTATATTTTACAATATTTTTAGCTATTGTATTATTTATTCCTGAAACATAAGAAAGAAGTGATGGTGTAGCAGTATTTACATCTACTCCTACTTTATTAACACTATCTTCTACAACTCCTGTTAAGCTTTCTGCTAATTTTTTTTGATTTACATCATGTTGATATTGTCCTACTCCAATTGCTTTTGGATCAATTTTTACAAGCTCTGCAAGTGGATCTTGTAATCTTCTTGCAATTGATATTGCACCTCTTATAGATACATTTATATCTGGATATTCTTCTGTTGCAAGTTTTGATGCAGAATATACAGAAGCTCCCGCTTCGCTTACAATTACATAATGGACATCTCTTGTAGTATCTTTTATCATATCTGCTACAAACATTTCAGATTCACGAGAAGCTGTTCCATTTCCAATTGCTATCATATCAACTTCATCTTTTTCAATTAATTTTAAAAGTTCTCTTTTGGCACCTACTATATCATTTTGTGGCTCTGTTGGGTAAACTGTTGTATAATCTAAAACTTTTCCTGTTTCATCTATAACTGCTATTTTGCATCCTGTACGATATGCTGGGTCAAATCCCATAACTGTTTTTCCTTTAATTGGTGCACCAAGAAGTAATTGTTTTGAATTTTTTCCAAATACTTTAATTGCTTTTTCTTCTGCTTTTTCTGTTAAATCTGCTCTTATTTCTCTTTCAATAGAAGGTTCTATTAATCTTTTAAAACTATCTAAAATAGTGTCTTTTAACATTTGTGTGAATTGTGTTTCACCTTTTAAGGTATCTTTTTCTATGTAAGCTAATATTTTTTCTTCTGGCTTTTCTATTTTAACTTTTAAAAATTCCTCTTTTTCTCCTCTATTGATAGCTAAAATTCTATGGCTTGGTATGTATTTTATAGCTTCACTATAGTCATAATACATTTCATAATTTGACTTTTCTTCATCTTTAGCTGCTTTTGTCTGTATTAATGCTTCTCTATAACATTGCCTTTTAATTTCTTTTCTATATTTACTATTGTCTGAAATATCTTCTGCAATAATGTCTAAAGCACCTTGAATTGCTTCTTGTTCATTATTTACTACTTTATCTTTATTCTTTTTATCTTCTTCTGATAATTTATCTATATTAATATATTCTTTTGCAATTTCTACAATTGGTTTAGTTTCTTTTTGCTCTATAATTATCTTTGCTAATGGCTCTAGTCCTTTTGCCTTTGCTACAGTTGCTCTTGTTTTTTTCTTTTGCTTATAAGGTCTGTATATATCTTCTACTTCGGCTAAAGTTTTTGCAATAGCAATAGCTTGTAATATTTCATCTGTTAGCTTTCCTTGTTCATCAATAGAATGAATTACTTCTTCTTTTCTTTGTTCTAAATTTCTTAAATAATTTAATCTTTCTCCTAAGTCTCTTAATGTTTCATCTGAAAGTCCACCTGTTACTTCTTTTCTATATCTTGCAATAAAGGGAATTGTATTACCTTCATCAATTAATTTAATTGTTGCTTCTACCTGTTTTTCTTTAATATTTAATTCCTCTGCAATTGTTTTAATAGTTTTTTCCATCTTTCTCCCTCCGAGTGTTTTTTACTTTGTTTTAAAAAAAATTTTAATAATTTAATGAATCATCATTTTCAATCCAGCTTTGTACTTGTTCAATTCTATATTCCGTTTTTGTGTCTCTCATAACAACTTCTTTTATTCCTGCATTTATGAGCATCCTTTTACAAAAAGTGCAAGGCCAATTGTCTTTTACATATTCATTATTTCTTTTATTTATCCCAACTAAATATAACGTTGCACCTATCATATCTTTTCTTGCTGCACTTAGCATTGCATTTTGTTCACTATGAACTGCTCTGCATTTATCATATCCTTTTCCGCTTGGCATATCTTTTTTCATACAATATCCTAAGTCTAAACAATTTTTTCTTCCTCTAGGTGCTCCTGTATAACCAGTTGATATGATTTCATCATTTTTTACTATAATACTTCCATAGTTATTTCTTAAACAAGTTCCTCTTTCTGCTACACTTTCTGCTATATTTAAATAATAGTTTATTTTATCAACTCTACTCATTGTTATTATTCCACTCCTAAATACTCATTATATGTTACTTCTCTATCTATTATTTTTCCGTTAGTTTTTATGTCTATTATTCTGTTTGCTACTGTTTGTGTTAATTCGTGATCATGTGATGTAAATAAGATGTTTCCTGTAAATTTCTTCATTCCTTCATTTAATGCTGTTATGCTTTCCATATCTAAATGGTTTGTTGGTTCATCAAATATTAAGAAATTTGCTCCTGATAGCATCATTTTAGATAATACACATCTTACTTTTTCTCCTCCTGAAAGTACTTTTATTTGTTTTAATGCTTCATCTCCTGAAAATAGCATTCTTCCTAAAAATCCTCTTACATAAGTCTCATCTGGGTCTTTTGAGTATTTTCTAAGCCACTCAGTTAAGTTTTCGTTTGTTTCAAATAAATAATTATTGTCTTTTGGAAAATAATTTTGAGTTATTGTTGTTCCCCAAATTATTTCTCCTTCATCTGGCTCTAATTCTCCTGCAATTATTTGAAATAATACCGTTTTTACAATTTCATTATCTGCCAAAAAAGCTATTTTATTTCCTTGTTTTACTGTAAATGATATATTATCTAATACTTTTACTCCTTCTATTGTTTTTGATATGTTTTTTACTTCTAAAATTTCTTTTCCTGGTTCACGATCTGGCTTAAAATCAATATAAGGGTATTTTCTATTAGATGGTTTTATTTCTTCTAATTCAATTTTTTCTAATGTTTTCTTTCTTGATGTTGCTTGTTTTGATTTTGAAGCATTTGCACTAAATCTTGCAATAAATTCTTGTAATTCTTTAATTTTTTCTTCTTTTTTCTTGTTTTGTTCTCTTGCTTGTTTTAGTGCAAGTTGACTTGATTCATACCAAAAGTCATAATTTCCTGGATAAACTTTAATTTTTCCAAAGTCTACATCTGCTATGTGTGTACAAACTTTATTTAAAAAATATCTATCGTGTGATACTACAATTACGGTATTTTCAAAATCCATTAAAAAGTCTTGTAACCAGTTTATGCTTTTTAAATCTAAGTCATTTGTAGGTTCATCTAATAATAATACATCTGGATTTCCAAACAAACTTTGTGCTAGTAATACTTTTACTTTATCTTTTGCTTCTATTTCTTTCATTAATTTATAATGGTTATCTGGAATAATACCTAAATTATTCAATAATGTTGCTGCATCTGATTCTGCATTCCACCCATCTAGTTCTGCAAATCTTTCTTCTAATTTTGCTGCTCTCATTCCATCTTCCTCTGAAAAGTCTGGTTTGCTATATATAGCATCTTTTTCTTTCATAATTTCATATAATTCTTTATTTCCCATTATAACAGTATCAATTACTGTGTATTCTTCGTATGCAAAGTGATCCTGCTTTAAGACAGATAGCCTTTCTCCTTTGTCTAAGCTTACATTTCCTTTGCTTGGCTCTATTTCTTTTGATAATACTTTAAGAAAAGTTGATTTTCCAGCACCATTTGCTCCAATTATTCCATAACAATTTCCTTTTCCAAAATTGATATTAACATCTTCAAATAATACTCTCTTTCCAAACCTTACGGTTACTCCATTTGCACTTAACATTTTTCTTTTCTCCTATATCTTATTTTGCTAATTTTTCGTTACTTATTATACTGTATTTTAATTAAAATTTCAAGATTATTGCATAAAATAGAAAAAGCAGACTAAATTAGTCTGCTTCCTCTCCGCGAGTTTTCGTTAAAAACTACAAAATCATCTGCTACATACGTGTTTTTGTCAGTTTGAATTATCATCCTTCCAGGATAGAAAGAGTGATATCTTTCCTTAGTTGCAATGTGCTTGATTATTTCTTCTGTACTGTACGTTTTTTTGTCCACTACATATACAAGTACTTTGCCTACTTCGGGTTTTTCTTCTAACCGACCAATTACTTGATACATACAATCTGAAATCGAAGTTCCTTTAATTACTTTCGCTAGTGCACGTTTTCCTTTTGATGCCATATTATTTCCCCTCTTTTAATAAAAATGTGAAAATTTCTACATTGTGCCTATCCCATATTATACTCTTATAATTAGTCCTTGTCAAATAATAGTTTTATTCCCCATAGACCAGATAAACCAACTAAACCATAGACTATTCTAGAAAGAACTGTCATATCACCAAAAATAGCTGCAACTAAGTCAAAATTGAATAATGCAATTAATCCCCAATTTAAAGCTCCAATGACGATTAATACTAATGCAATCTTATCTATTATCTTCATTTTTTTCCTCCTTTATTTTCTTTTTTAGTAGTATATGCTTGTTCGTTAAAAATTATACATTTTATTTTTTTGTTTTATTTAAATATTTCTAAAATAAAAAAGCAAGATTTTATTTATCTTGCCTTTTTGTTTAGTTTTAATCCAACATATTTTTTCGTTTTAGCCAATATGTTACTAATAGTGTTAAAATTACTGATATTAATATCATTACTGCAAATCCAAATGGGCTATGTTGTAATGGTAGTCCAACATTCATTCCCCAGAAACTTGATATCATTGTAGGTACTGCTAAAACAATTGTAATTGAGGTTAAAAATTTCATCACACCATTTAGGTTATTAGATATTATAGATGCGTAAGCATCCATTGTTCCGTTTAAAATGTTGCTATAAATTTGAGACATTTCAATTGCTTGTTTGTTTTCTATAATAGCATCTTCTAGTATTTCTTCATCATCTTCATATAGTTTTATAGTTTTTCCTCTCATTAGTTTTTCCATTACAACTTCATTTGATTTTAAAGAAGTTGTAAAATATACCAAACCTTTTTCTAGGCTTAAAAGTTTTAAAAGTTCTTTATTTTTCATTGAGTTTTTTAATATATATTCTGCTATTTCTGTTTCTTTATTGATTTGTTTTAGGTAATTTAAAAAGTATGAAGAATTTAAGTATAAAATTTGGAAAATAAATCTTGTTTTTTTATAAGTTTGAAAATTTTTCACTTTCTTTTTTTCAAAATTTTCAATTATTTTGTTTTTTTGTAAGGATACTGTTATAAAAAAATCATCTCTTACTATTATCATTCCTAATGGAATTGTAGAATAAACATCATTTCCTTCTACTTTTTCTATTGTTGGTGTATCAATAACAATAAATGTTACATTATCATCTTCATCTTGATCAATTCTTGCTTTTTCTTCATAGTCTAATGCATCTTTTATATAGTCTTCTTCAATGTTAATTCCTTCACATACTTTTTTTATTTCTGCTTCTGAGGGGTTTACTAAGTTAATCCAAGCTCCTTTTTTGAATTCTTTTATTTCTTCCATTTTATCTGTTTCTAAATCTGTATTATATATTTTTAGCAAATCCATCCCCTCCTTTATTTTCTCTAACATTATTATTTTAGCCTTTTTTATTTTTTTTGTCAATTATTTTTAAATATTTACATAATTTTATTTTGGCAATTTTCTTCTTTTTTTATTATTTATTTTAAATATAAAAATTTTTTTAAAAACTATTGACAATTGAATGTACATTCAACTATAATAATATTAGTTGAGTATTTATTCAATTATTTTTACTTTAAAAGGAGATTTGATATGTCAAAAAATGAATTTATTTGTGATTGTAATATTATTCACAAAGATATTGTAGATAATACTTTAAAAAAGATGGCAAATGAAACCTTGTTTTATAATTTAGCAACATTTTTTAAGATACTTCGGAGATATAACAAGAACTAAAATTCTTTTTGCTCTAGATCAAAATGAAATGTGTGTATGTGATATTGCAAATGTATTAGGAATGAGCAAATCATCTATTTCTCATCAATTAGGAGCACTTAGAAAAAGTGGAATTGTAAGATGTAGAAAAAGTGGAAAAGAAGTTTATTATATGTTAGATGATGATCATGTAAAACAATTATTTGAAGTAGGTGTAGAACATATAGAACATAAGAATAGTCAGAAGGAGAACAACAATGAAAAATAAAATTATTCAAATATTTTTAGCATTTTTAATATTTTTAATCGCTTTTTTTGTACCTTTCGAAAACAAGTTAATAAATTCTATATTATTTTTTGTTAGCTATATAGTAGTTGGTTTTGAGGTAATTCAAGAAGCTTTTGAACATTTTTTCAAAGGAAAATTTTTTGATGAAAACTGTCTTATGCTTGTTGCTACTTTAGGTGCTTTAATTATTGGAGAGTACCCAGAGGCTACAGCTGTTATGTTGTTTTATCAAATAGGTGAAATGCTTCAAGATTATGCTGTTGATAAATCAAAAAGGTCAATTACAAAATTGATGGATATTAGACCTGATTTTGCATATGTTAAACGTAATAATAAAGTTTTTAAAGTAAATCCAAATGAAGTAAATTTAGGAGAAACAATTATTGTAAAACCTGGTGAAAAAGTTCCTTTAGATGGTACTATAATTGAAGGTTCTTCCTTATTAGACACCTCTAGTTTGACTGGTGAATCTGTTCCAAAAGAAGTAACCTTAGGTGATACTGTTTTAAGTGGTTGTATTAATCAAACAAGTTTGTTGACTATAAAAGTGGCTAAAAAATTTAAAGAATCAACAGTAAGTAAGATATTAGATTTAGTAGAAAATGCAAGTAGTAAAAAATCAAAATCTGAAAATTTTATAACAAAATTTGCAAAATATTATACACCAATTGTAGTATTTATTGCCTTTATTTTAGCATTAGTACCACCTTTTGTTTTGCATATATCTACTTTTCAAGTATGGTTTTATAGGGCATTAACATTTTTAGTAGTATCTTGCCCTTGTGCATTAGTTTTATCAATTCCTTTAGGTTTTTTTGCTGGAATAGGTAGTGCTTCAAAAATTGGTATTTTAGTTAAAGGTGGTAATTACTTAGAACGATTAGCAAATAGTGAGATTGTTGTGTTTGATAAAACTGGAACTTTAACAAAGGGAACTTTTGAAGTTCAAAAAATAGAAGCATTTAATATATCAGAAGAAGAATTGCTAGAACTTGCATCTTATAGCGAAAATTATTCTAATCATCCTATTTCTTTATCATTAAAAAATGCTTATAAAAAAGAAATTGATACAAGCTTAATTTCAGATTTTGAGGAAGTATCTGGCTTTGGTATTTCTTGCAAAGTTGATAATAAATCTATTTTAATTGGTAATGAAAAATGGATGAAGAAAAATAATATTGATTATATTAAGTCTAATGAAATTGGAACAATTTTATATGTTGCACTTGAAAAAAAATTTGTTGGTAGTATAATTATTGCAGACCAAATAAAAGAAGATTCAAAATATGCAATTTCTAATTTGAAAAAACAATCTATAAAAAAGACTGTTATGCTAACTGGAGATAAAAAAGAAATTAGCGAAAATGTTGCTATGAATTTAGGGATTGATGAAGTTTATGCAGAATTACTTCCTACTGATAAAGCAGAAAAATTAGAAGAAATTATTAATTCTAAATCATCAAATGGAAATGTTGTATTTGTTGGTGATGGAATGAACGATAGTCCTGTTTTGGCTTTATCTGACGTAGGAGTTGCTATGGGTATGTTAAGTTCAGATAGTAGTATAGAAGCTGCAGATGTTGTTATTATGACTGATGAACCATCTAAACTATGTAATGCTATTAATTTATCACGAAAAACTATGACAATTGTTAGGCAAAATATTGTATTTGCTATTTTCGTAAAATTACTTGTTTTAGTTTTAAGTGCTTTTGGTTTATCTACTATGTGGTCTGCAGTGTTTGCTGATGTTGGTGTTTCTATTATTTGTGTATTAAATTCATTAAGGATTTTGTATGCTAAATTATAAATTATTTAAGTATTTAATTTTTTAATATAAAATTTTTAAATTTTAGGAGGTTTTAAAATGAAAGAAATTATTTTAAATGTAAATGGTATGGTATGCGGAGGATGTGAAAACAGAGTTCAAAATGCTCTTAAAAATATTGATGGAGTTGAAGAAGTTATTGCAAATCACACAGATGGTACTGTTAAAATTATTGCAAAAGATGATTCTATTATAGAACAAGCAAAAGAAAAAATAAAAGAGCTTGATTTTGAAATTGCTTAGAATATGAAAGGGTTATTGTTATGAAAAGGATTGTTTTAGCAATAGATGGAATGACTTGTAGTGCCTGTTCTAATGGATTAGAAAAATATTTAAAGAAACAAACCGGGATTTCTAATGTATCTGTAAATTTGGTTATGGCAAATGCTTTAATTAAATTTGATGAAACAATTTTAAATCAAAAAAAGATTGAGGAGTTTGTAAAAGAAGCTGGTTTTAAAAGCTTAGGATTATTCCAAGAAAATAATGAACAATCAAAGACTAAAAGTGAAAGGATAAAATTTATTTTATTTACTTTTTTAGCAATTATTTTATTTTATCTTTCAATGGGTCATATGGTTGGGCTTCCTACACTTGAATTTTTTGATATGCATCTAAATCCTATTAATTATACTATTTCTTTATTTATTCTTACTATTGCATTTATATTTTATGGCTTTGATATTATTAAAAATGGATTTAAAAATCTTATTCATAAAGCTCCAAATATGGATACATTAGTTTCTATTGGAGTATTGAGTAGTTTTTTATATAGCATGTATAGTATGTATATGATTTTAAATGGGCATCATCATTATGTAGAAAATTTATATTTTGAATCTGCAGCAATTGTTATTTATTTTATTAAATTAGGTAGGTTTATTGATAGAATTAGTAAGGATAAGACAAAAGAAGCTATACAAAATTTAGTAAAAATAACACCTAATTATGCTATAGTTAAAGTAGATGGTAATCCAAAGCAGGTAACAATTGATGAAGTTAAAAAAGGTGATATTGTTATTAGTAAGCCTGGTGAAAAAATTGCAGTTGATGGAGAAATTATTTTAGGAAAAGCTCATTTAGATGAAGCATTTATAACTGGTGAGAGTAAAAAATCTGCAAAAACAGTTGGTAATAAAGTTATTGCAGGTAGTTTGAATTATGATGGTTACTTAGAGTATAGAGCAGAAAAAATTGGAAAAGAGTCCACTATTTCTGAAATTGTTCAATTAGTAATAGAGGCAACTAATACAAAGGCTCCTATTAGTAAAATTGCTGATAAAGTAAGTGGTTATTTTGTTCCAACAGTTATAATAATTGCATTAATTACATTTTTTGTGTATTTATTACTAGGATTTGATTTTGCAACTTCAATTATTACTTTTGTTACTGTTCTAGTTGTTGCTTGTCCTTGTAGTTTAGGTTTAGCAACTCCTTTGGCTATTGTTATTAGTGAGGGCTTATGTGCTAGTAATGGTATTTTAGTAAAGAAAAGTGAAATTTTAGAAAATGCTAGAAAAGTTGATACTGTTGTTTTTGATAAAACAGGTACTTTAACTTATGGAACTTTAAAAATAGCAGAAATTAAAAATTATAGTAATACAGATGAAAAAGAACTTTTACAAATGGTAGGTAGTTTAGAAGCTAAATCAACTCATCCTATTGGAAATGCTTTTACTGATTATTTAAAAGAAAATAAGCTAGAAGCTTTAGATGTAGAAAATTTTGAAAATATCAGTGGTTATGGAATGATAGGAACTGTTAAATCTAAAGAGTTTATTTTAGGAAATTCTAAAATACTTTCTAAATATAATATTGAAAATGTCCACTCTAAAGATGAAGAAGATTTATCAGCTAATGGATGTAGTATTGTTTATGTTGTGGAAAATAAAAATATAATAGCTCTTATTGGTGTAAATGATACAGTAAGAGAAAATGCACAAGAAGTAATTAAAATTTTAAATGATAATCATATTGAAACAATGATGTTAACAGGGGATAATAAAAAAACAGCTGAAAAAATTGCACAAAGTATTGGTATTTCTAATGTTATTTCTGATGTTGTTCCATCTGAAAAAGCAAATATTATAAAAAAATTAAAACAAGAAAATAAATTTGTTATGATGTGTGGGGATGGTATCAATGATAGTCCTGCTTTAGCAAATGCTAATATTGGTGTAAGTTTTAATAGTGGTACTGATATTGCAAATTATTCTTCTGATGTTGTTTTAACTCAAAATAATTTATATAGTATTATAAATTTAAGAAATATTAGTAAAAGAACTGTTAAAAATATTAAACAAAATTTATTCTGGGCATTTTTCTATAATAGTTTGATGATTCCTATTAGTATTGGACTTTTGAAACCTTTTGGAATTTCTATTAATCCTATGATTGCTAGTTTAGCTATGGTTTTGAGTAGTTTAACTGTTATTGCAAATGCTTTACGATTAAAAAAGGCTTTATAATTACGTTTTTGTAATTATAAAGCTTTTTTTGTACTTGCTTAATTTTCATTAATAATTTCTGGTCCAAGAATATTTACTGTTCTTTCTAATTCTGTTTTTGCTAAATTATACATCGTTTGGTTCCAATTTCCTGTTCCCGCTTCATATTCTTTTATAATGTTTTCTATGTCTAATAATTCATATCTATCTTGTCCATTTGCATTTGGGTTTTGTCCAAAATTATTATCATAAACATATACTGGTGTATAAGTTGCATTATCTATTGTTATTTCTCCTGTTTGACCATTTTTTCTTACTTGAACATTTAAAATAAGTGTATTTCGAGTATTTTCATATGTTTGTGCAGAAAAGAAATTTCCCATTGAATATATCACAAATCCTGTTTTTGTTGTTCCATCTTCCATTGTAACAGTCTTCATCTCCATTGGTTCTAATACGTGTGGATGACAACCTAAAATAACTTTTACATCATTTTCAATTAAAAATTTTGCTAAGTCTTCTTGTTCTACATTTTGTTTAATTTTATACTCATCTCCCCAATGCATACTAACACAAATAAGTTCTGCTCCTTCTGCTTTTGATTGGTCTATCTTTTGTTTGATAAAATCTTTATCTATTAAATTAACACAATACTCTTTTCCTGTAGGAAGCGGTATTCCATTAGTTCCATAAGTAAATGATAAAAATGCTGCTTTAATTCCATTTAAGTCTTTCATTAAAATTTTGTCTTGTTCTTCTTTACTTCTTGATCTTCCTGTATGTTCTAATCCTGCAGCATCTAAATAATCTAATGTGGAAACTAAACCTGTATATCCTATATCAAGTGCATGATTGTTGGCAGTTGTCATTATATCTAGCCCTAATTCTTTTAAATCTGTTGCTAATGCTTCTGGTGTATTAAAAGTTGGGTATCCTGTATATGGTCTTGAAGGTCCTGCAAGTGTTGCTTCTAAATTTCCAACTGCTACAGTTGCATCTTCAAAATATTTTGTTACATATTTAAACATTGGAGAAAAGTCATAAGTTTTTGTTTGTTCATTATATGCATCTTTAAAATTTTGGCTATGACATAAAGTATCTCCAATTGCCACAATGTTTGCTACACTATCTTCTGGTATTTCTTCTTCTACTTTAGCTGTATTTTCATTATTATCACCGTTATCCACATTTAGATGTGTAATTGTGTATATTAATTCTGAAATTCCAAATACAATTACAATTGCTAAAA
Source organism: uncultured Clostridia bacterium (assembly GCA_947629855.1). The sequence continues at coordinate 7,025 of CANRFI010000007.1, read as the reverse complement.
AAATTGCAATGGCTACTCTTTTATAATTTAGTTTTTGCTTTTTCTTTTTCTTTTTTTTGTGTATTTGTTTTTCCATATTTTATTCCATTCCTCTCTTCTTTTTATAGTTTATATTTTATAAAAAATCACTATACGGGTTGTATAGTGATTTTTTGGTGAGCCATAGAGGGATCGAACCTCCGACCGTCAGATTAAGAGTCTGCTGCTCTACCAACTGAGCTAATGGCCCATATGTACACTTATTATAGTATGTTTTGCTTTTCTTGTCAATAGTTTATATACTAAAAAAGTCCTTAAGGGTTATTCTTAAGGACTTTTGATTATTTATTGTTTTTTATCTTGCTCACTACTTTGAGTGCCTTGTGTTGCCGTTTTATCTGTAGTTTTGTCTGTAGTTTTATCTGTTGTCTTGTCTGTTGTTTTACTTGGTGTTTGTTCTGTTTGATTTGTGTTAGTTTCATTTGTTGAAGGTGTTGCTGGTGTTTGTGTACTTGGTGTTGTAGTTGTTGGTGTTTCATTTGCAACTTTTCCTTTTCCTTTTACAACAACTTTTGTCATAGAATCATATGTGTCTTTTGAAAGTAATGTTGTAGATATTACTTTTCCATTTAACATTTTTGTAATATAAGTTTCTGTTTTTAGTCCATTAACTCCTTGTTGTTTAACTTTTTCTGTTCCTGCTGGCATACTTGCATCTTCTTCATATTTAGTAGAGAAAGGTATTGATGCTACTGTTTTTGTGTTGAAACTAAATGTATATTCATTTTCTTCTTTAATTCCATATACAGATACTGTTGCAATTCCATTTTGTGCACTTGCTACTAATCTAATAGGATATTGTCTTGTATTTTTAAATTTAAAATCAATTACTCCATATGCTACTGTTGCATCTCTTCCTGCTGGTAAATAACTTGTTACAAATTGATGGTTTTTTCTTTCTACAATTTCTAAATTTGCCATTAATACTGCATTATATAGTGTAGAAGATATTTGGCAAATTCCTCCTCCTATTCCATCTACTACTTGACCTCCTGAATATACTTTTCCTGTTCTATATCCTGCTGCTATAGTTCTAGGTCCTAATGTCTGATTATATGAAAATGTTTCTCCTGGTAATATTACTTTTCCATTTAGTTTTTCACAAGCAATTCTTAAATTAGTTGATCTATCTGTGTTTCCTGCATCATATCTTGTTGTAAATGTTGAAAGTTGTTGTGCAAATGCTTCTGCTCCAATTTGATTTAATGTTACTTTTGGTTTGGTTATAATCAATGGTATAACATATTCTTCTTTTTCTTCTTTTAGTATTTCTTTTGCCGCTTCTATGTCAAAATCAATTCCTTCTACTTCTGGATAGATTGCAAATGGTTCTTTTTCATAATATGCATCTTTAGCTTCAGTATAAACTTCTTCGTGTATTTTTTCTATATCTATTGGTTCAGGCTCTTTTTGTTTTACTGGTATATCTATATCATCATCTTTGCTATTTATATTATTTAATCTTGCTTTTAGTTTATCTAATAATTCTTCTGAATTAATTACAATTCCTGCTGTTCCTTTTGTTATAATTAATTCGTTGTTTTCAATACCATAGCTAGATTCAATAATAATTCCTGGCAAGTTTACTCCTATATCTTCTATTGTTTGTTTTGCTACTTCTTCATTTAATGTCATTTCTACTTTAAAATTTTTCTTTCCTATTAAAGTAAATAAAATTTCATAATTGTTTATAAATATATTATCTTTTTTTCCTATTGCATAAGCTTCTTCTATTGCTTTATCAATATCATAATTTACTTCTAATAATGTAGGATTTAAAGTGTTTGTATAATCTTGATATTTAATTCCAATTTCTTTTTCTTTCTTTTCTTGATAAATAGTATTTATTTTTTCTTTTGCTTCATCTTTTGATAATCCTGATATGTCAATTCCTTCAATAGAAATTCCACTGATCATTTTTTCATTGTTCATATTTACTAAGGCAAAAATAGTAGAACAAAATGTAAGTACAATGATGATAATAGCTACAATTGCTATTGGTAGTAGAATTCTTTTCTTTCTATATTCCATCATTTTATCTACTGCATCTTGAACTTTTTTTGGACTTTCTTCTACTTTTTTAAATTGCCCTTTTGTAGTTTCTTCATTTTTTTGATTTTCTACTTTTTTTAGTTCTTTGGAATTTTGACTTTCTACTTTTTTCTTTGAGTTTTCTTTCATTTCTTCTGAATTTTCTTTTAATCCTTCCATTTTTATTTCCCCTTAAAATTATTCTAATCTTATCTTATCACAACCTAGTTTTTTTTACAACACAATATTAATAAAATCTATATTTAATCATATGTTTTTAATTTTTTTATATTCGTTTTTTGACAAAATTTCTTATTTTTTTAAAAAATTTTAAAAAAATACTTGAACATTGTAGAATTTAATATTATAATGTTGACAGCAAAAGATAAATAAGGAGATAATATAAATGGAATTAACAAAAAATATATTTTTTAATACTGACAAATTAGTTGAAAATACTAAAATTAAGATTTCTTATGTAGGAAAACTTTTTCAAAATTGTTCTGAAGAGGTTTCTATTCATTATGGTTTTGGTCTTAATTGGGACAATATAAATGATATTAAAATGGAAAAAACAGATTTAGGGTTCCAAGCTGAAATCGAATTAGGAGAAGGTGAAACCTTTAATTTCTGTTTCAAAAATGAAAATGATTGTTGGGACAATAATGATGGACAAAATTATATATTCCCATTAGAAAAAGTACAAACTGAATTAGTTGTTTTAGAAGATGAACCTGTTGCTTTAGGTTCTGTTAGAAAACTTAGAAGATCTTATTTATGGAGTAAAAAAATTCGTTTAGCTGTTTATAAATTAATTACTTATCTTCCAAAAATAATATCTGGAAATTATAAAAGAAAAATAACTGATCAAGGAAAATAAAAAACATACCAAAAGGAGTTTTACCTTTTGGTATATTTTTTATGTAATTGACCATCCACCATTAATTGAAATAATTTGCCCTGTTGTGTACTTATCATTTAATAACCAGTTTACACATTTAGCAATATCAGAAGGAGTTCCTATTTTCCCTAATGGGATTTCTTCTTTTATTTGATTTATCTCTTCAGTAGAAAATTTACTATTCATTTGTGTTTCGATAATTCCTGGAGCTATAGCATTTATTCTAATATTTGATGGTCCTAACTCTTTAGCTAATGCTTTTGTCATTCCATTTATTCCTGCTTTTGATATAGAATATAATACTTCTAATGATGCTCCGATTATTCCCCAAATAGATGAAATGTTTATAATAATTCCTTCTTTATTGTGAATCATATTAGTTAGAACTTCTTGTGTCATAGCAAATGCAGAATATAAATTAGTATTTATAACTTTATTCCAATCTTCATCTGTTTCTTCTGTAAAAATTTTATATTCACTAATTCCAGCATTATTAATTAGAATATCTATTTTTTTGTACTTTTTTAATGTGAATTGTACTAAATCTTTTATCTCTTCTCTTTTTGTTAAATCTGCTTTAAATATGTCAATTTCAATGTTTTCTTTTTTTAATTCTTCTTTTAATTGTCGAGCATCTTCTTCTGAATTGTTATAATTGGCAATTACTTTTATTTGCTTTCTTGCAAGTTCTTTTGCTATTTCCCTTCCTATGCCTTTTGATGCTCCAGTTACAATTGCTACTTTTTCCATTTTTATACCTCCAATCATTTGATATAACTATTATACAAGATTTTTTTATTTGTTTCAACTATTATATTCTTTTATATTAAAAATTTGTAAAATATTGTGAAATATGTTATAATATAGGTAGATGTAAAAGCAAAGTAAATGAAAGTTTACGACGCAAAGCCATAGGTCTAAAAGTTCGAATAGAACTTATGATTGCTAGGTTGCCTTCCAAATTAAAAAATGGAGGTATTTTTTATGGAAAAGAAAAAAATGAGAATATGGAAATTTATTTTTATTATTGTTTTTGTTTTATTAATGGTTTTTGTTGTTTTGACTATTAGAAAATTAATGATTTTATCAGATTTGGATAAAAAAGTATCTGACTATGAAAATAATAGTAAAAACATTCACATCATTGCAACTTTTGATTTCAGTAATAGTACTATGACAAAATCAGAAAGATTAATTAAAGATGATGTAGATAAATTAATGTTAGAAAAAACATTAGAAAATGGCGAAACAGCTAAAGTAATTCAAATAACATATCCAACCGAAAGAAAAGTTTTTACAGAAGCTTATGGTGATAAGTTATATAGCATATATAAAGAAGTAGCTCCTATGAGAGGTTCACACATTGAATTAAATACTACATCTTCCTATTCTGTAATTCAAAATTTTGCATACAGTATGAATTTTTTTGAAAGGGTTACAAATGCTATAACCTCTTCAATAAAATCTGTAACTATGGATGGTAAAGAATGTTATAAATTAAAATTATATAATTCTAATTTCTTATATGAAGCAGATGCTATAGAATTTTTAGCATATGTGGAAAAAGATTCTGGTCTACCTGTAAAATCAATTCAAAAATTAAATGATGGTTCTGAAAACATTACAACTTATGAATGTTCTTTTGATACGGTAACAGATGAAGATATGAAAGAGCCTGATATATCAGAATATACACTTACTGAATAAATCTCAAGGAGGGATGGTTATTGGGTAAGAAAATTAATAATAAAGAATTGCAAATAGAAAAAAGAACTTTAGAAGAATTGTTAGTTGACTTGCGAAAAGAAAAGCATTGGACACATATTAATGTTATTCAGGAGTTAAATAACCTAGGAATATCAGTAGATGATAAAACTATTAAAAAATGGGAACTTGGTTTAGAATACCCTGATACAGATGTTTTATATAAGTTTTCTGAATTGTATTTCTTTCCTTTTGAAAATTTTATTATGGCAAAAAATAATAGCTATGCTGAGGGTATGAACTCTATTCATAAAACTTTTATTAAATGGTTTTGTTATTTTACTGGTTTATCTTTTAAAATTTGTTATGCTGCATTCTTTATTATACTCTATGGTGCTCTTATTCTTGCTTTCTTATATTTTATTGAAAATTGTAATAATTTTATTGAATCACGAAGATAACTAAAAATATTTAATTAACAGTTTACTTATGAATAACTATCTACTTTATTAGGAAAAGTCCTCATTCAAAAAAAATGAATGAGGACTTTTTGTTAAACTAGCATTGCAAGATACTCATACTCTGTTTTCAGTTCAAAGCTTTCATACATTCCAGAGTTAGTATTATGCTTGTTAGTTAGACCATTTTTATCATTGCGATAATACCTCCTAAAAATTTTTTATTTGGTTTCCTACACTAGACAAGGCATTTCGCACTTAATCTATCCTTTATTATATAATATTTTACATAAAATTTCAACTTTTCCTTATTAATTAGATTTGTATTCTATATTCAATTATTTTTATTATTAATGTACGAATAAAGTTGTAAATCGCTAGTAGTAGAAATAAAGAATTATTTATGATATACTATCTATATAAAAAGTAAATAGATGAAGAAGGAATGATATATGTTGAAAAATGTAAAAGCTGTAATTTTTGACGCCGATGACACAATAATAAATCATAAGGAATGTGAAAAACAAGCCTTACAATATTTATTTGATAAAATAGGTAAAAAATATAATAATCAATATCAAGATATATTTAGACCATTAGATTGGCAATTATGGGATGATGTTACAAATAAAAAAAATATTGTTCCAGTAGAAAAAATACCAGAATATCGATTTGAGTTGTTTTTTAAAGAAATCAATATAGAATATGATAATTATAAAAAAGCAAATGAACTATTTAAGGAAGGATTTTCAAAAACATCAGCTTTGACATTAAATGCCTATGAAGTTGTTAAGTATTTATATGATAAAGGATACAAAATATATGTAATAACAAATGGAATAGTGGAATTGCAGAAACCTAGAATAATGAATAGTGCAATAGCATCTTACATTTCAAACATTATAATTTCAGAGCAAGTAGGAGTATCTAAACCAGATTGCAAAATTTTTAATATTTTACTAAAAAGAGAAAAGTTGAAATCTGATGAAGTCATAATGGTAGGAGATAGTTTAGAAAAAGATGTAAAAGGAGCACATAATAGCAATATAAAAGCTATTTGGTATAATCCATATAATAAAAATGTTAATTATGATATTATACCTGATTATCAAATAAAAGATTTGTTAGATATAAAAAAATTATTATAAGTTATAATTCTAGAAAATAATTGTCAATGTTCGCTTGAATTGATATTAAAAATATTGTATTATGTTACTAACCTTTCAAGTCAGAGGGTAGTCTTTACTTAAAGACGGAAAGGAGGCATTTAGGATGACAGCTCACGATGAGATTCTTCACTTAGTTAATTTGTTGATGTTAGAGAAAGACAAAAATACACAATTACAATTAGAACTTCAACAAGAAAAGCTAAAACAAGATGACCAATCAAACAAAGACTAGTAGTAGCAATACATAGTCGACAGGGTAGATAGTTGCAGTCTACTCTGTTTTTTGAGCCAAAAAATATGTGTGTAGTTGCAATACACACATTCATTTAGTGTTGACAGCTCATGACAAACACTTTATTTTGTATTTAAATAATAGCATATTTTTTATCATTTGTCAAATAGAAAAATAAAAAGCCAACAATTAAGAGCTTACTCAAAACCATTGACCTTATTGGAGCCACTTCCCAGATTCGAACTGGGGACCCTCGCATTACAAGTGCGATGCTCTGGCCAGCTGAGCTAAAGTGGCAATATTAAATTGGTGACCCCGACGGGAATCGAACCCATGTCTCCGCCGTGAAAGGGCGATGTCTTAACCGCTTGACCACGGGGCCTTATATGTAAAGAACTAAATAATTTGTATAAAATTATTTAGTTCTTTTGGTGAGCTATCCGCGACTCGAACGCGGGACAACTTGATTAAAAGTCAAGTGCTCTACCACC
>CANRFI010000006.1 GCA_947629855.1 uncultured Clostridia bacterium | reverse complement strand
AGTGGAGAAAAATAACATATATATAACAAAAAAAGTTAAGTATTTGCAAGATTTTTAGAGTTTTGCAAATGACTAATGCTATTATATGAAAAGGAGAAAAATAGAAATGAAAGAAGTTCAAGTTGGAAAAATTTATCGTCACTTTAAAGGTCATTACTATTATGTACTATGTGTTGGTTTAGACTCGGAAACCAGAGAAAGGATTGTTGCATACAAGCATCTTGATGGTTCGGAAGTTATTTGTATGCGCTCGGAAAAAATGTTTTTAGAGGAAATTCCAGAAAGACCAGACAATGTTACAGGTCAAAAATTTAGATTTGAACTAGTTGAAAATATAGATAAAGAAATATTAAAATCTTAAGGAGGCAAATTATGATTGATATTAAATTTTTAAGAGAAAATCCAGATTTAGTAAAAGAAAATATAAAGAAAAAGTTTCAAGACAATAAAATTATTTTAGTAGATGAAGTTTTAGAGCTAGATTTAAAAAATCGAGAAGTAAAGCTAAATGGTGATAATTTAAGATCAGAAAGAAAAAATTTAAGTAACCAAATTGGTAGTCTTATGAAATCTGGAAATAAAGAAGAAGCAGAAAAAATAAAACTTCAAGTAAATGACATTAATAAAAAATTAGAAGAAAATGAAAAATTAGAAAACAAATACGCAGAAGAAATAAATGTAAGAATGATGAAAATTCCTAATATGATGCACGAATCTGTACCAATTGGAAAAGATGATAGTGAAAATGTAGAAGTTCAAAAATTTGGAGAACCTATCGTTCCTAATTATGAAATTCCTCATCATAGTGATATTATGGAGGCCCTTGGTGGATTAGATTTAGAAAGTAGTAGACGTGTAAGTGGAAATGGATTTTATTATTTAATGGGTAATGTCGCAAGACTTCATTCTGCTATTTTAACTTATGCAAGGGATTTTATGATTAATAAAGGTTTCACATATTGCATTCCACCTTTTATGATTCGTTCTGATGTTGTAACTGGTGTTATGAGTTTTGAAGAATTAGATTCAATGATGTATAAAATAGAAGGTGAAGATTTATATTTAATTGGTACTAGTGAACATTCTATGATTGGTAAATTTAAAGATCAAATTTTAAGAAAAGAAGATATGCCATATACTATGACTTCTTATTCTCCATGTTTTAGAAAAGAAAAAGGTGCTCATGGAATTGAAGAAAGAGGAGTTTATCGTATTCATCAATTTGAAAAGCAAGAAATGGTTGTTATCTGCGAACCTGAACAATCTTGGGAATGGTATGATAAGATGTTGTCTTATACAGTAGAATTTTTCCGTAGTATGAATATTCCTGTTAGAACTCTAGAATGTTGTAGTGGTGATTTAGCAGATTTAAAAGCAAAATCTTGTGATGTTGAAGCTTGGTCTCCTAGACAACAGAAATATTTTGAAGTTGGAAGTTGTTCAAATATGACAGATGCGCAAGCTCGTAGATTAGGAATAAGAATTAAAGGAGAAAATGGAAATTATTTTGCCCATACTTTAAATAACACAGTAGTTGCTCCACCTCGTATGTTAATTTCTATTATGGAAAATAATTATCAACCAGATGGAAGTGTTATTATACCGGAAGTTTTAAGACCATATATGGGTGGATTGGAGAAAATAAATGTTAATAAAAAATCCTAAATTTGAAATATCTGCAGTAAGCCCAAAACAATATCCTAAAAATCACTTACCTGAAATTGTTTTAGTTGGTAAGTCAAATGTTGGTAAATCTAGTTTTATAAATACAATGATTAATAGAAAAAACTTAGCAAGAACAAGTAATCAGCCTGGAAAAACTCGTCAAATTAATTTTTACAATATTGATAATCTTTTCTATTTTGTAGATTTACCCGGATATGGTTATAGTAAAATGTCTAAAAAAGAGCAAGAGCAAGTAGGAAAATTTATTGAAGAATATTTATTTAATTGCAAAGAAATTTCTTTGATTATCTTTTTAATTGATATTAGGCATAATCCCACAGAAAATGATAAATTAATGTATAACTACATTATTTCTTCTAAAATGCCTTGTATTATTCTAGCCAATAAAGCAGATAAAATTGCTATTACTAAAGTAGATGAGTTTGTTAAATCTTTACAAAAGCAATTAAATCCACTTGAAGATGTTCCAATTTTAGCTTTTTCTTCTGAAAGAAAAATATATCAAGATGGAGTTTGGAAGGCAATACAGGAAATTATATAAAAAAAGAATTATCTGATTTAATATCAGATAATTCTTTTTCATTTTAGCAACAACATTTACATTTCTTTTCTTTTTTCTTGTTACAGCATAACATTAATATAATTGCTATTATTAATAATAATCCTAATATTACTGCTAAAACTATAATTGCTGCTAAATTTGCTAAAATAGTTGCAGATACAGCTGCTCCAATAAGCAATCCTATTACTACAGCTAATGCTGTTAAAAGAATAGTTGCTACGATACCAAAACAATTTTTTCTTTTTGTGCATTTTTCTTCTTTATTGTCATAGCAATAAATGGTTTCTTGTGGCTCCATAATAAAAGTCACCTCCCATACAAGTATCTTGTTTGATACTTTATTATATAATATGACATTATTTTTTTTATTGTGATTTTTTTTGCAAAAAAACAGGAGATTATTCTCCTGCCTTCTTTTCTATTTTGGTAATACTTTTTAATGCTTTTTCTCTTGGTAATATAACAATATGCCCACACCCCTGACATTTTAATTTAAAATCTACACCTATTCTTGTAATTTCCCATAATTTACTTCCACAAGGATGTTGTTTTTTTGTTCTTACAATATCTCCTATATTATATTCCATATTTAAAGCTCCTTTATTGCTTTTTCAAATCTTTTTTCAATATTTGATTTTCCTAATACTTGCATTATTTCATACATATCTGGAGTATTTGTTCTACCAGTTAAAGCAATTCTCAATACTGTACTTACGTCTCCAACATGTGCTTTGTATTTTTCAGGATTTTCTTTAAATTCTTTTACTTCTTTTGCATATCCCAAATCTCCTGCTAACTCTTTTATTTTGTCAAACCAAACTTGTTTATCATCTTTTTCATCATAGTATTTTTCTAGATATAATGTTAATATTTTTTTGATTTCTTCCTTATCTTGAATTACTTGATATGGGTATTCATTAGTTTTATTCATAAATTTTTCATCATACATATATTCTATATTTTCTTTTACGTCTGACCATTTTGCTATATCTTTTCTTGGTTTTTTATTTCCTCTTTCAATTCCCAATACTTTTAGACTATATTCTTTGTTGTCTAACATTTGAACTAACTCTTTATCATACTTTTTAGCCCATTTATATGCTTTCTCATAAACTTCTTCGGCTGTCATTCTTGATATTGCTAATTTTCCTACATCTAATAACTTAACCATATCAAATAAAGCTCCACTAACACTCATTTTATTTAGTTGTAGCTCAAATTCGTTCATTGATTTATCTTGGTTTGCTCTTCTCCAATTTTCAAAATTGGAATTAGCAATATTTAATAAATATTCTTTTACAGCAATTTCTGGTATTCCCTCTTTTTCGTAATAACTAACTGCAGCTTCTGGGTCTTTTCTTTTACTTAGTTTTCTTTTATTACCATCATCATTTTTCATAATTGGCGCAATATGTGCATATTTAGGTGGTTTAAAACCTAATTCATAAAATAATTGTAAATGCAAAGGAACTGATGATAGCCATTCATCACCACGAATTACATGCGTTGTTCCCATTAGATGATCGTCAATTGCATGTGCAAAATGATAAGTTGGAAGTCCATCTGCTTTAATAATTACGATATCTTGATCATTTTCTGGAAAATCTACATTTCCTTTTATTACATCATGATGCTTGATTTTTCTATCTTCACGACCAGGTGATTTAAAACGTATAATATAGCTTTCTCCATTTTTTATTTTTTCACACATTTCTTCTACTGTATTGTTTCTACATTTTGCCCATACACCATAATATCCTGGTCTAATTTTTGCAGCTTCTTGTTTTGCTCTTATTTCTTCTACATCTTCTGGAGTACAAAAACATGGATAAGCTTTTCCCTGTTCGATTAAATATTTTGCATAGCATTGATAAATTTCTTTTCTTAAAGATTGCTTATAAGGTCCATAATTTCCTTTTTCTTCATTTTCAGATATCATTCCTTCATCTGGTTCTATTCCAAATTCTTTTAAGGAATTAACTATATCTGTTACTCCATTTTCTACTTCTCTTTTTTGGTCTGTATCTTCTATTCTTAAGAAAAATACTCCTTCTGTTTGGTCTGCTAATTTTCTTGCAATAAGTGATTGATACAAACCTCCTATGTGTACAAATCCAGTTGGACTAGGTGCAAATCTAGTAACAATTGCCCCTTCTTTTAAATTTCTTTTAGTATATTTTTCTTCATAGTAAGATATATCCTTTGCATTTGGAAATATTAAATTTGCTAAATCTTTATAATCCATTACTTTTCTCTCCTCATTTATTGACTATTACTTTTGCTATTATACTACACATCCTTGAATTTAACAAGTAAAATGGAGAAGAATCCCACGAAATTTCTGTGGGATTCTTTTTCCGAGATTACATTGACAAAGCGAGAATTAATACAACCAGTACCAACCCTACGCCATAAACGAACTCAAACCTAAATCCGTCTCTTACCATCATGTCAATGTCTTCGTCATAATGCTGCACATACATGCTATCTGTCAAAAATTCCAATATCCGTTTCATCTCGTTTCCTCCTTGTTTACGAAAATGATTTTTATCGTTATATATATTTTACCATATTTTGAGCTTTTTTTCAAATTACACTTCCATTATAATAGGGATAATCATAGGATTTCTCTTTGTTTTCATAAAAATATAATCTCTTAAATTTTCTTTTACTGTTGTTTTAATTGTAGCCCAATCTGTAATTCCTCTTTGCTCACATTTTCTAATTTCGTTTCTTGCAACAGATTTAACGTCGTCCATTAAATTCTCTGATTCTCTAACATAAACAAATCCTCTTGATATTATCTCTGGTCCTGCTACAACTTCTCCTGTATTTGAATCCATTGTTAAAACAATTACAATCAACCCATCTTGTGATAAATGCTGTCTATCACGTAATACTATATTACCAACATCTCCTACACCTAATCCATCTACTAATATTTTACCACTTGGAACAGAACCTGTAATATTTGCACCTTCTTGATTTATTTCAAGTACTCTACCATTTGACATCATAATGATGTTATCTTTTTGTATTCCCATACTTTGTGCTGTTTCACTATGGGCAATTAATTGTCTATATTCACCGTGTACTGGCATAAAGTATTTTGGTTTTGCTAACGCAAGTATTAGTTTTTGTTCTTCTTGGCACGCATGTCCTGAAACGTGTATTGTTTCTAAAGAGCTATATACTACTTCTGCACCTATTTGCATTAAGTCATCAATTACTTTTGATACAAATTTTTCATTTCCAGGTATTGGTGTTGCTGATATAATAACTAAATCATTTGGCGTTATTTTTACTTTTCTATGGTCACCTGCTGCCATTCTAGTTAGAGCTGACATCGGTTCTCCTTGACTACCTGTTGTTAAAATTACTAATTGTTCATCTGTATAGCTATTAATTGTGTCAATATCAATAAAAATATTATCTGGACATATAATATATCCTAATTCTTTTGCTGTTTCTATCATATTAATCATACTTCTACCACATACAGCAATTTTTCTATGATATTTTATTGCTGAGTTTACAATTTGTTGGACTCTATGAACATTAGATGCAAATGTTGCAACTACAATTCTTTTGGTACAATTTAAAAATAATTTGTCAAATACTTCTCCTATTGAGCTTTCAGACATTGTAAAGCCTTTTCTTTCACTATTTGTACTGTCTGACATCAATAGTAAAACTCCCTTGTTTCCAAGTTCTGCAATTCTTCCAAAATCCATTATTTTTCCATCAATTGGAGTGTAATCAACTTTAAAATCTCCTGTGTGTAAAATTGTTCCTACAGGTGTTGTAATACCTAACATAATTGAATCTGGTATGCTGTGTGAACTACGAATAAATTCAACTTTAAAATTTTGTCCTAAATTAATTGTTTGACCTTGCATTACTTCTATTAACTTTGTACTTCTTAATAATTTGTGCTCTTCTAATTTATTTCTAATTAATCCAGCTGTTAATTTTGTTGCGTAAATTGGTATATTAATTTTCTTTAAAAAATAAGGAATACTTCCTATATGGTCTTCATGTCCGTGTGTAATAATTAATCCTTTAATTTTATCTACATTTCTTTCTAGATATGTTACGTCTGGAATAACTAAATCAATTCCTAGCATATCATCTTCTGGAAATGATATTCCACAATCTACAATGATTATTTCATTTTCATATTCAAATACAGTAATATTTTTGCCTACTTCGTGCAGTCCTCCTAATGGAATTATTTTTAGTTTTGAGGCTTTAAATATTTCTTTTGTATTATATGATTTTTTAGTTGTTTTCCTTTTTTCTGTTCTTTCCTTTCTATCATTTGAAACTCTCGTCTTTGTTTCTTTTTGTGATTTTACTCCTTTAGATAAACTTGTTCTTTTAACACTCTTTTCTTTTCTTTTAATACTAACATTTCCTTTGTTTTCTATATTTTCTTCTGTCATTAAAATCTCCTTTCTATGTAACGCGAAATAAAGTTTAAATTCTATGTGGTTTTTTATCTCTTATTTCCATCATAGTATAAACTTTTAATAAATCCGATCACTATAAATTATTCACATTATTTTGTCTCTTAATACAAAGTTATAATAAATTCTCAATCACACTGTTTTTTATTATACTACTTTTTTCCAAAAAAGTCAAATTCCACATAAGTTTGCTTATGTGGAATTTTATATTTTTATTTAATTATTTTCTCCTCTACCTTCTGGTAGTGCATCTGAATAATCTAGTACTATTCTAATTTTTGTAATTGCTTTAATTGCTCTTACAAATTTACTATTTTTAATTCTTTGCCATAAACTTGGTTTTGCTTCAAATGTTGTTTCTTGTGCATATTGTTGTTGTGTTTCTGCAACTTCTTGAGTTTTTTCTTGTTTTACTTCTTCTACTACTTTTTCTTCTGGAACTTCAATTGGTGTTGGAATAGATTTTAAAGCATCTGCTATTTCAATTCCTATGTAACTTAATGCTTTTGATCTATCTTCAATTCTTTCCATATCTATTTCTATATGTAAGTTTGTTTCTAAGTTATTTATTCTTGCATTTAATAATTTAATTGCATCTTTATAGTTCTCTGCTTCCTCATTTTTTGCTTTTCCTACAATTGTTAATGTTTCAATAATATCTTCTTCAAATATACCTTCTGCTTTTTTTACCTTGTCTTTCCAGTCTTTTTGCTTATTTTCTACTGCTTCTAATAATTCTTTTAATTGTCCTGCAATTGTTATATTTTGCTCTCTTTGTCTAATTAACTCCTCTATTTTTTTAGTATTATCTTCAAATTGATTTGTTGCAAATTCAACTAATCCATAAGCAGCCTTATATACACTTGGTGGAAAATTCTTCTTTTTTGGATATTCAATTAAATATGCTTTAATTGATTCAATTAAATCTTTAAAATAAGAATCATCTTCTAATTGTACAATTTGTTTTTTGCTGTTTGGATTAATTAGTCTTTGTACTTTATCTATATTAGATAACATTTTTTCTTCTGTGATAACCATTCTCACATTTACTATGCCTGATTTTGACATTGCAGATGTACCTCCTTTTATCTTACGCATACTTGCTTTTTTTACATTTTCTTTTATTATTATACATTAATAAACAAAAAACTACAAGTGATTTTTAGTAATTTTATTTTATATTTTAATGACAAAAATGTTACAGAATTATTACAAGGCAATTCTATAACATTTTTCCTTCTTTTTCCTATTCCCGTAAGACTTTAGTCTAGCACGGTTTTTATTTCTTCAAATCTTTTTATTTTTTGAGTTGTTGTTTTAATTAATTCTTTTTCTGTTATAGTAATTTCTCTAATATATTTATATGCAGGCATTGTTTTATTAACTTTTTTTACTTCTTGCCAGATAATTTCTTTTATTTTTTCCTCTTCTGTTGTTTTATAAATTTCTTCTATTAATTCTTTATTATAGACGATTTTACAACAAAT
Organism: uncultured Clostridia bacterium; assembly: GCA_947629855.1. Next base: position 33,958 of record CANRFI010000006.1, on the reverse strand, counting down.
TTTATAATCCCCATCTGCTTCTGGTTTTCCATATACAAAGCTTTCTGTTATACCTTCTATTTTGTTTATTAGAGTTTCTAATTCTTCTGGATAAATATTTTTTCCGTTTTTAAGCACAATTACAAATTTCTTTCTTCCAGAGATGAATATATATCCATCTTTATCTATTTTGGCTAAATCTCCTGTGTGTAACCAACCTTCGTCATCAATAGTTTCTTTTGTTGCTTCTTCATTGTTGTAATATCCAAGCATAATTGATGGTCCTTTTGCTACTAACTCACCAATTCCTTCTTCATTTACATCTATTACTTTTGCTTCTAAACTTGGAAATGCTTTTCCAATTGAGCCTAATCTTCTATATTTGTCATCTTCTGATGCAATAACAGGTGAACTTTCTGTTAAACCATAACCTTGGTACATTTTAAATCCTAGTGCATTAAAGCCCTTTTCAGTTTCTGGATCTAAAGCTGCTCCTCCTGCTACTAATAATTTTATATTTCCACCTAAGTTTTTATGAATTTCATTAAATAATTTTTTTCTAATATCAATGCCAAATTTTAATAAAAATTGACTAATTTTAATTCCTTTTTCTACAGTTTCTAATTTTCCTTTTTTCTCAATTGATTTAATCATTCTTTTATACATATTTTCAAAAAGAATAGGTACAGAAATCATAGTTGTTATATCAAATTCTTTAATGTTATCTGCAATATGTCTTATTCCTTCACAAAATGCTATTGTACATCCTTTAGATATTGGATATAAAAAGCCTACTGTACATTCAAAAGTGTGATGTAATGGTAAAAATGATAAAAATGTATGTGTTTCGTCTACTTCTATAGTTGATGCTATGTCGAATAAATTGCTACATATGTTTTTTTGTGATAGCATAACTGCTTTTGACATAGCTGTTGTTCCTGATGTAAATAGCATAATATTCATTTTTTCATTGTCAATTTTACTATCTAAAAATTCTCTGTTTCCATATTCAATCAGTTCTTTTCCTTTTTTAGTTAGTTCTCGTTGTGAATAAACACCATTTTCTTCCTTTTCTAAATCCATTGAAATAAAGTATTTGACATTTGTATTCTTTTTTTCTTTTATTTCTTTCATAATACCATCATATTTAGTTGAATAGAAAATAGCTTCTACTTCTGAACGAATAATTAAACTTTCTATTTCATTGTCTGGAAGTGCTTTGTCAAGTGGAACAACAATTCCTGTTCCGTGCAAGTATTGCTAAATATGCTACACCCCACTCATATCTATTTTCAGATATAACAGCAATTTTTTTATCTTTTAACCCAATATTAATTAAAGCTGTTCCTAAATTATTTACATCATCTCTAAATTCTTTATGTGTAATATAAGTAAATTTTCCTTCCTCTTCAGTTTTAAATTTATATGCTGGTCTATTCCCGAATTTTTCTCCTGTTTTTTCTAACATTTCTTTGATATTTTCGTATTTTTCTACTTTATGAATTGGTTTTCTCATTCTACTCTCAACCCTTCTATTATTGTATTTTCAAATTCTTTAAATAATTTCATAATGTCAATATTTTCTTTGGTTCTTGTTTTATATACTAAACTAGAACATATTAAACCATATATTTCAGATGCAATTACATGCACATTTCCTTGCTTTATTTCTCCTTTATTTATTCCCTCTTTTACGATATTTTCAATTTTATTTACATATTCTAAAATATGCTTTTGACACTTTTGATGTCTTGCTTCATTACCCCAAAATTGACTAAGTAATATTGTAATTAAATCTTCATATTTTGCTACAATTTTGATTTGAATCAATACAATAGCCTTTATTTTATCAATATAATTAGAGAATTTTGCTGTTTTGATATCAATACTGTTTTGTAATAACTTCATTCCCTCTTCTACTAAAAAATTAAATATTTCTTCTTTGCTAGAAAAGTGATAATATAATGTTCCTTTTGCTACTCCTACGGTTGCAGTTATTTCTTCAATACTTGTTGCATCATATCCTTTTTCTGCAAATAACTTCATAGATGTTTCAAATATTTTCCTTTTGGTTTTATTCATATTTTATCATCCTAACTATAATTATTTATAATTGTTTTAATTATATATTTTATTCCCATTTTTTGCAATACTTTTTGCAGTTTTTGAACTACCTGTTCAGTTTTAAAAATACTCCGTTTCTAAGCAGTAATTTTTTTCTAATATTTTTGTTTTTTTCTTTACTTTTTTTTGTAACTAATATAAAATATATTTAAATTGGATATACTAAGAAAAAATTTTGGAGGAAACAAATGAAAAACAAAAATGAACTAAATTATAAAGATTTAAAAATGACTTGTGATCCTAAAGTTTTTAAATTTGAAACCACTGAAGAATTAGAGCCAATTAATACTGGAATTGGTCAAGATCGTGGTATTAAAGCTTTAGAATTTGGTTTGCAAGTAAATGTAAAAGGATATAACTTATATTTGGAAGGTCCAAGTGGAGTTGGTAAAACTATGTATACAAAAAATTACCTAGATAAAATTGCTCCAAAACAAAAAACTCCTTCTGATTGGTGTTATATCTATAATTTTGATAATCCAAATGAACCTATATCTGTTGAATTACCTGCAGGTCAAGGTAAAAAATTCAAAGAGGATATGGATGGATTTATTCAAGAAATTAGAAAAGATATTAGAAAAACTTTTAATAATGATGATTTTGAAAAAGAAAAGTCTTTAATTAAGCAAGAATTTGAAGAAAAACGTTCTGCTTTACTAGAAAAATTAAATCAAGAAGCTGCTAAATATAACTTTCAAATAAGAGCTGCACAAAATGGTATTTATATGATGCCAGTTGTAGATGGAAAGGCTATTGAAGAAGAAGAATTTGAAAAATTAGATGAAAGTATAAAACAAGAATATGAAGAAAAATCCGTATTTGTTCAAGAACAGATTATGAATGTAATCGGTCAGATAAAAGAAATTGAAAGACAATCTGATAAAAAAATATCTGAGTGGCAATCTAATGTTGCTTTACTTACTGTTAACGTTCATATTAACTTTTTAAAATCAAATTATAAAAGAAATAAAAAAATTAACAAATTTTTAAATGATGTTAAACAAGATGTATTAAAAAATATACCTACTTTTTTAGAAAATCCAAATACTTCTAGTAATCAACAACCAGGTCCTTCTGGTCCTAATATGAAAAAACAAGACCCTTGCTTAAATTATCGTGTTAATTTATTTATTGATAATTCTAATCGTGAAGGTGCACCTGTAATAATGGATTCTAATTATTCTTATCATAATATTTTCGGATCTTTAGAATATGAAAATTATTTTGGTGCTTTAAAAACCGACCATACTATGTTAAAACCTGGTTTAATGCAACGTGCAAATGGTGGATACATTATTTTTCAAGCAAAGGATTTACTTGCTAATCCAATGTGCTACGAAGCTTTGAAAAAGGCTTTAAGAGTTAAGGAATTAAGTATTGAAAATACTGCTGATCAACGTTCATCTATGGTTTTAGTTTCATTAAAGCCTGAACCAATTCCACTAAATTTGAAAGTAATTTTAATTGGAAGTGCAAATATTTATCAAACTCTTTTAGCAATGGATTCAGATTTTAGAAAATTATTTAAAATAAAAGTTGAATTTGAGGATGATGCTGAAGTTAATTCAGAAAATCTTCATAAATTATCTCAAATTATTTATGGATTTTGTACTAATGAAGAACTTCCTCATTTAGATAGAACAGCTATGGCTCGTTTAGTTGAATATGCATCAAAACTTGCAGGAAGTCATCATAAACTTTCTACTAGGTTTGACGATTTAATTCAAGTTGCTGGTGAAGCTGCTACTTGGGCAAAAATTGCTAAATCAAAAGTAGTTACTAGTGAATTTATTGATAAGGCTCTTTTAGAAAGAATTGAAAGAGTAAAAAAATATGATACAAAATATCTTGAAATGATAAAGGAAAATTCTCTTTTAATTAATACATCAGGATTTGAAGTTGGACAATTAAATGGTTTAACTGTTATGACAATAGGTGATTATACTTTTGGAAAACCTGCAAAAATTACAGTTAATACTTACACTGGAAAAAATGGTATTATTAATATAGAACGTGAAGTTGAAATATCTGGTCCATCTCACTCAAAAGGTGTTTTGATTTTAACTCGGATATTTAGGTGAAATGTTTGCACAAGATATTCCTTTATCTCTAACTGCAAGTATTTGTTTTGAACAATTATACAATGGTGTAGATGGAGACAGTGCTTCTAGTACAGAATTATATGGATTATTATCTAGCTTATCTGGTATTCCTATTAATCAATCTATTGCTGTTACTGGTTCTGTAAATCAAAAAGGACAAATACAACCTATTCGGTGGTGTAAATGAAAAGATTGAAGGTTTCTTCCAAATTTGTAAAATGAGAGGCTTAGATGGTTCTCATGGTGTTATGATACCAGTACAAAATGTAGATAATTTGCAATTATCAGATGAAATCGTACAAGCTGTAAAAAATAATCAATTTCACATTTATTCTGTTTCTACAATTGAAGAAGGAATTGAAGTGTTAACAGGTGTTCCAGCAGGTAAAAAAGATGCAGATGGTCATTTCCCTGCAGGTACTATTAATTATTTGGTATATGAAAAATTAAAAAAATATGCAGAAGTTGCAAAAAGAGAAAATAATTAGACAGATTGTAATAATCTGTCTTTTTTGATATTTTAAAAAATATTCTCTAGATTAAAAGCATATCTATCTTCTATATGTTTCAATAAAAACATACTCTTATCTATACTTTCAATTGAATGTTCATAGTCAGTTGTTTCAATGTTACTTTTAATAGTAGTTAATTCAACTTCAACTTTTTCCAGTTCATTATGTTCTATATAATATGCTAGTTTATTATGCTTTTCTTGCCATTGATTCTCAATTTTTTTTACTTCGTCTTCTAAAATTTCTGTATTTTTTTGCTCAACCTTATCTTTTAAACTAGATAAAGTATTTGACAATTCCTCCACAGATTGTTTAGTATAGTTTTGTGATATAATATTTCCAAAAATAATTGCAAGAATTATTGCAATACAAATTAGAGTTTCTTTTAACATATATTAACCACCTTCTTTTTTCTGGCAAAAGATTTGACCTTTTCCATCAATTGTTACAACTAAAGCTTCTTCTGGTTTCATTTTAAATTTTTCTACTTGTTTTTTTAGCCATTGCTCATTTTTTCCAATTGCTTGTAGATTTTTTTCCATTATTTTTCCATCTATTACTAAATCATATGGAATTCCTTCATATTCTGGTTGGATGTTAAAATCTTCAGGGATTGTTCCTCTCTTTTCTGGTTTTTGTATAACTGTTACTTGTCCACTTGTTTCTAAAATTGCATATTCCACATCTCCTAAATTTACAACATTATTGCCTCTTAGTCTTTCTTGTAATTCATTTATTGTAAATCTTTCTTTTATTAATGCTTCTTCATTTATCTTCCCTCTATATACTAAAATACTTGGTTTTCCACAAATAATTTCTCTTGCTTTCAAGCTTTTCATATTGATAATAGATATTATTAAGTGCATAACTAATAATCCTAAAATTGGAATAATTCCATTAAATATTGGATTTCCTGTTTCTGTCATTGGTATTGTTGCTAGATCTGCAATCATAATAGAAATTGCAAGTTCAAATGGCTGCATTTGACCAATTTCTCTTTTTCCCATTAATCTCATTACAATTAATACAATGATATACAAAATTACAGTCCTAAAAAATGTAATTAACACACAAAAACACCCATTTCTTTTTTATTTTACTTTTTGATTTATTTTTTACAAATATTAACTTTTTTATACGCATTTTTTTGAATAAATAATTTTTTTTTGCAAATAATACTTTTAGAACCTTTGAAAAAACTACATTATGAATTTTATATTCTAAGGAGGTTAAGTTTATGCAAGGGACTCAAGAAAATCAATCAAGCTCTGGAGCTTCTACTGTATGGCAAATTGTAGGTAGATTAATAGCTTCGGCTGTAGTCTTAGCAATTACTGCATTTTTTACACCAGGATTTACTATTAACAGTTTTTGGACTTTAGTAATTGCCGCTATTGTTTTAACAGTAATAGATTATTTAGTTATTAAATTTACTGGCTTACATGCTAGTCCTTTTGGTAAAGGATTTGTAGGTTTTGCATTAGCTGCAATTGTTTTATATGTAACTCAATTCTTTGTAGCAGGATATTCTATTTCTTGGATAGCAGCAATTATTGGTGCTTTAATATATGGAGTAGTTGATTACTTTATTCCTGGAAATCAACAAATGTAGGAATTTAAAAAACCAAACGGTATACTACGTTTGGTTTTTTAATATTTTTATAATTTTTCTACAATTTCGTTTTGTCTTTTATAAATACTATTAGGTGGTATAACACCTCTTACAGAAGATAAAGGATAAATATTTGAATTTTTGCCAACTACTGTTCCTGGGTTTAGTATGCTTCCACATCCTACTTCTACTTCGTCTCCAATCATTGCCCCAATTTTTTTTATCCCTGTTTCTATTTGTTCTTTTCCATTTTTTATAATAATTAATTTTTTATCTGATTTTACATTTGAAGTAATAGAACCCGCTCCCATATGTGCTTTATATCCTAAAATAGAATCTCCTACATAATTATAGTGTGGAACCTGTACTTTATTAAATAAAATAACATTTTTTAATTCTGTTGAATTACCAACAACTGCTCCTTCTCCTATGATTGCTTTTCCTCTTATAAATGCGCAGTGCCTTATCTCTGCATTTTCTCCTATAATTACAGGTCCTTTGATATATGCTGTATGCATAACATTTGCACTTTTTGCAATCCATACATCTTCTCCAATTTTATCATATTTGTTTAAATCTAATGTCTTTCCTATTTTTAATATGTAATCACTAATTTTATCCAATGCTTCCCAAGGATAAGTAACACTTTGTAATAAATCTTTTGCTATTGTTTCTTCTAAATCATATAAATTGCAAACTTTACATTCTTCCATTTTTTAACATCCTTTCCAATGCTATTATAATGTAATTTTATTATTTTTCCAGTACTTTTCATATAATTCTTTTGCTGTTTTGGGACTATCTACTCCTGTTTTATTTTTAACAGGTGCAAAGTCTTCTTCTCTTTTTCCTCTTAAAATTGCAATATCATCAAAAAATTCAAAAGCATCAAAAATAAAAGATTCAAATTTATAAGAATTTAGCTCTGTTGGTATAATTTCTTTGTCATTTTCGTCCAAATAGCTATTCTTTTTTAATGCATAATGATACATTAAATGTTCTTTGCTTACTTTCTCAACTGCTTCAATTGTATATAAATTGCACATTATATGCGATTCACCATATTTTAATTCTCCATTTTCATCTACTTCTTCTGCCATTTTTTCTGGTAATTCTGCATATTCAATTACTTTTGGATGCCCATTCATTTTGCAAAATACTCCTACTTTTTCATATGGGTTTGCTTTTACTACTGATTTTGATGCTATTTGTACTTCTTTTTCTATTGCCATACCAAGTAATGTTACATCTGCCATTTTTAAAAGTACATTATCAACTCCACCAATAAAGATCCATTTAATTCCTCTTTCTTTCATATCGGCTAAAGCACCACTTAATCTTAAAGAAGAATATGTACCACCGTTTCCATCAGATGCTTCTTTTATTTTATGATCTTTATTTATTAAAAGTTTCCCTTCTCTACTAATTAATGGGAGTTCACTTTGTGAAAATAAAATTATAAAATTTTTATCATATCCAAAGTAATTATGTTTTTTAAAAAAGTCTTCTGTTGCTTGATGATTTTCTTTACTTGTCATTATATACCAAGGAATAGTTGTTCCGTATTTTTTATTTGCTTCTTTTAAATTTTCTGTTAATATTTCAAATAAATATTTTCCTTTTCCATACACATCTAATTTAAAAGTTCCCTTTGGTCCATTATGCCCGAAGTCTTGTTCCTTGGCCTCCTGCCATAGTAACAACGGCATATTGTCCATTTTTAAGTACTATTTCCCCCAATTTATTAAATCTTTCTTTTTGCTCTTTAGATAATTTTTCTTTATCTAAATAAGAAATATTTTCTATTTTGTTTTCTTTGATTTCCAGATTTTTTTTGGTGTTATTATATAATTCCATAATTTGATTAAAATCTATTTTATTAATTTGATTAATTAATTCTTCTTTTTCTTTTTCATTTAATCTTTCTAATAATTTTACTATGTGATTTTGTTTATAAAATTCTAGCTTCTTTATTACATCTTGCATTTTATCCATTTTATACCATTCCTTTCAGCATTAACCTATTTTAAGATTTATTTAGTATATTATATGTTATTTTTTTAATAGTGACATTTTATCACATTATACTATGTTTATCAAGTTTTTTCAGCTAACTTGTCATATTTCAAAAAAAAATCAATATATATTAACTAAAGTAATTTGTACAAACATTTTGATTTAAAAGTTGAAGGAGGTATATAGATGGAAAATACAAGATTGTATGAAGACATCTCAAAAAGAACAGATGGTGACATCTATGTGGGTGTGGTAGGGCCTGTTAGAACTGGTAAATCTACTTTCATTAAGAATTTTATGGATTTATTAGTTATACCAAATATTGATAATGAATATAAAAAAGAAAGAGCTAAAGATGAACTTCCACAAAGTGCTGGTGGAAAGACAATTATGACCACAGAACCGAAATTTATCCCAAATGAAGCAATTGAAATAACTTTAGATAATAATTTAAAATTTAAAACAAGATTAGTAGATTGTGTTGGTTATTTAGTTGACAATGCTATTCGGTTATTTAGAAGATGATATGCCTAGGATGGTAAAAACACCTTGGTCAGAAGAAGAAATTCCTTTCGAAAAGGCTGCAGAAATTGGAACTAAGAAAGTAATTAATGAGCACTCTACTATTGGCATTTTAGTTACTACAGATGGCTCTTTTACTGGTATTCCAAGAGAAGATTATATTAAGGCAGAAGAAAGAGTTGTTAAAGAATTAAAAGCTTTAAATAAACCTTTTATTATTCTTTTAAATTCTGAAGATCCTAATTCTGATTATGCAATTGAACTTGCAAATAATTTAAGTACAAAATACAATGCTACTGTTATGCCAATTAACTGCGAATATTTAAGTATAGATGATATTAATAATATGTTTTCTAAAGTTTTATATGAATTCCCAGTTAACCAAATTTGTATTAAATTTCCAAGATGGATTGATGGTTTGGATTTTGACCATCCTTTAAAAGCTGAATTATTTGAAGAAATTAAAAATGCTTTTATAAATGCAAATGTTTTAAAAGATGTTTCAAATTGCTCTAAGCAAATAGCACAAACTGAAATCATCTCTAATACTTCTATTTCTGATATTCAATTAGGCACAGGAAATGTTAATATTGAAATTAATTTAAAAGAAGAATTGTTCTATCAAGTTCTTTCTGAAATTACTAATCTTAACATTACTAATGAGGGTGACTTGTTTAGTATTATTACTGATTTATCAAAAACAAAAAAGAAATTTGACAGAATTGCATATGCGTTAGAAGAAGTAGATGCTAAAGGTTATGGTATTGTAACACCTAGCATTGATGATTTAATATTAGAAGAACCTGAAATGATTAAACAAGGTTCTAGGTTTGGAGTAAAATTAAAAGCAACTGCACCTTCTATTCACTTAATTAAGACAAATGTAGAAACTGAAGTCTCTCCTATTGTTGGTTCAGAAAAGCAATCAGAAGAACTTGTAAATTATTTACTTTCTGAATTTGATAGTAATCCAAAAGAAATTTGGAATTCGAATATTTTTGGAAAAAGTTTACACGAATTAGTTAACGAAGGTTTACAAACCAAACTTTCTAAAATGCCAGAAGATGCTCAAATTAAATTACAAGAGACATTGGAACGTATTGTTAATGAAGGTAGCGGTGGTTTAATTTGTATTATTTTATAAAAAAATAACGTGAGATTTTACTATTCTCACGCTATTTTTTATATTTCATAATCTTGGTTTGATAAAGTTGGATAGCTAAATACTTTACCACCTTCTGTAAATTGTCCATTAGGTGTATGGTCTTCTGCCATAGTATATGAACCTTTCAAAAAGTATTTCATTTTTGATGCTTCACTTACCCAACCTGTGGTAGATACTGGATCATCCCATGTACAATCAACTCCATACCAGTTATTATTTAATTGTACATAGTTCCAAGCATGATTTTCTGTTATGTTTTCTGAATTGGTACCTTTACCAATTACTAATATACATGGTATTTCTAAAGCATCCATTAAATATTTAAAACTTCTAGCATACCCCTCACATACACATTCTTTGTTTACCATAGCACCATATATGTTATATATATTACTTTTTGAAACACTTGTATCATATTGTATATTTTCTATTAAATAGTCATGCACCATTTTTATATTTTGATAATTATTACTTGTTCTATTTTGTAATATTTCATTTCTCACTTGCTCAATTCTATTAATTGCTTGATTAATTTCCGCTGTTGATAAAAACTCATCAATAAAATAATTATTTTGCTGACCTGGATTAATAAAGACATTATATGTAATGCTATTTTTTCTTGTGGTTGTTTCAATATTTAAATACATTTTATTAGGGCTTAAATAAAATACATCTGGATTATCATACGTATAAGCTTCAATTGCAGATTGATAATATTTTCCTAACTGTTCTTGTCCATTTTCTTTGCTCAATAAATCTGAAAAGGAGCTTCCTAGTTCTATTTTATAATTTCCTGTTTTCATATTTTCTTTGTTTGATTCAAAAGCATTATATATAATTTTAGAGTAATCTTCTAATTGATTATAAAAATATTTATTAATTGTTATATTTGAATAGTCTATTTTTTCTATTTGTTCTTTCTCTTCTAATTCTTCTGGTTCTTCTGGCTCTTGCTGATAATTATTTGCATCTTTTATTCCTTCAAATGGATTTCCTATAATTTCTGGAACTTTAATGTCTTCATCAATTGTATTTTGAGTTTCTTCAATGACAGTATTAAAATTTTGAGGTTCTACTGAAGTTTCTAATTTAATATATTCATTCCAAAAAATTATTCCAAATAGAATAAATACAGTAAAAATTAAAAAAAATACTATTGCTATAATAAAAGTCGATAGTCTACTTCTCATAACATTTCTCCTTTGTATTTCGTCTTTTTTATTATAACATAAGTAGCATATAAAAACAAGATACTTAAGTACCTTTATGCTTTATAATTTGTAATTTTATGTAAAATATGCTATAATTATTATAATTCACTGCAATGTGCAGTAAATTAATACTTTGAAAGGTGGTATTTGTATGAAAGGTAACTTAAGTTTTAAGGTAAACGAACACACAATTCGGGCATCAGTTGCTGCAAATTGCATTCTTCAGAAGAGTAACAGCATATATAGTGTGATTTGTGGCATTGATTCAGACACTGGAGATGTTTTGTTCTTCTTCCCCATTGATTTTTTAGATGGTTATAGTGAAGAAGAGCAGGAGAAATTAACACAAAAATTGAGGGAGTCTTGGATTTTTTCAAATTTTGAGATTCTCGAAGAAACAGAGTTATCTTGGAATGCTTATCCTGAAGTCGGGTTCTGCTCACGCTGTTATAGGCTTAGAAGCACAATTTAATATTAAACAGCAGGGCTAAACCACCAAAAATGGTTCCTGAAATAGGAACCTACAAGCAAAAATCCTGGTGAGAAATCACTGGGATTTTTACATGCAAAATTTAATTATGTTTTTCTTCCAAAAATAGTATATTTTATTCTTTTTTACAAATAATAAAAAAAATGTTGATATGTTAATATTATTTAAAATTAACAAAATTTAATAAATTGGAGAAGGTTATGAATTTAAAAGATTTATTTCAATCACTCTTTGCTTATACACCACCTGTAGAGTATAATTTTGAATTACCAAATGAAGATGAAATACAACATGATTTAGATACAGTAAAACCCAAAGAGTCAGTAAAAATTTATCCAAGTTTAAATGTAAATATTGAATACCTAAGAACTAAGTATAATCTTTTAATTAATAGTGATATTATTTTAAGAGAATTTACTCTAAATGCTAGAGGAAAACAATATAATAGTGTTTTGCTTTATATTGATGGAATGGTTGATTCTAATTTATTAGATGACTTTGTTTTAAAACCATTAATGCTCCGCAATAAAAACAATACTTTTGATGGAACACAAAATAAAGTTATATCTGAAGCCGTAGCAAATAATATTACAGTTCGAAAAATTAAAAAATTTGACTTAGCAAATTATTTACTTCGGTTGTTTAATGCCTCAAAATACTGTAGAACAAATAACTGATTTTGATGAACTTGCAAAAGGTGTAAATGCTGGAAATTGTGCTTTAATTATTGACACTTTGGATGTTGCATTTGATATTGAAGTAAAAGGATTTAAGCAAAGAAGTGTTGATACTCCAGAAAATGAAATTGTAATAAAAGGTCCTCATGAAGCTTTTGTTGAAAATATTAGGACAAATACCTCTCTTATTAGAAGAATTGTAAATAATGAAGATTTAATAATTGAAAATTTAGAAGTTGGTAAAATTACAAAAACTAAATGTGCTATTTGCTATATGAAAGATATCACGAATTCTGATTTAGTAAATGAAGTAAAATATCGATTGAATAATTTAGATATTGATTCCTTGTTGTCTGCAGGTGAATTAGAACAATTAATTTCAGATTCTAATAGTTTAGGAATTCCCCGGTCTTTTATCTACTGAAAGGCCAGACAAAGCTGCAAAATATCTATTAAAAGGACGAGTTGTAGTAATTGTAAATGGAACACCATATGGAATTATTATGCCTGCTGTTCTAATTGATTTTTTAACTTCTCCAGAAGATACAAATCTAAGAGTAAATTTTGCAAACTTTTTACGTGGTCTTAGAGTTTTAGCTGCTTTTATTACTTTACTTCTTCCTGGGCTTTATGTTGCAATTACTAGTTTTCATCAGGAAATACTACCAACAGGGCTACTGTTTTCTATTTTAGCATCTAGAGAAAATGTTCCATTTCCTATAATATTAGAAATTTTACTTATGGAATTTTCTTTTGAACTAATCCGAGAAGCAAGTCTTCGTGTTCCTTCAGCTATTGGTTCTACAATTGGAATTGTAGGTGCTTTGGTTTTAGGACAAGCTGCTGTAAGTGCTGGTATTGTAAGTCCAATTTTAATTATTATAGTTGCTATGACTGGTATTTCCTCTTTTGCTATTCCAGACTATTCTTTTGGATTTCACTTAAGATATTTTAGGTTTGCTTTTGTTATTCTTGGATTTATCGCTGGATTTTTAGGAATTGCACTAGGTTTATTTGTTTATATTAGTTTAGTTTGCAGTTTAAGGTCTTTTGGTGTTTCTTATACTGTACCTTTTGCACCAGCAACAAATTCAAAAGGAAATGGTTATTTACTTTCTCCTATTTGGAAAAGAGAATATAGACCTTCATTTGTTGCACCTAAAAAAGAAAGTGAGCAATCTCATTTTTCAATGAAATGGAAATATCATAAATAGAAAAGGAGTTTTTTATATGACAAAATCAAAAATTGGTACTTTAGAAGCTATTATGCTAATACTATCTATTGTTGTAACTCATACGATTTTATCTTTACCTAGAGAAGTTACCGTTAATACTAAATCTGCTGCTATTATTAATTTAATTTTTGTAAGTATTTTAGCAATTCTAATTTCTTATGTTATTGTTAAGCTTTTAAAAAATTTTGCTGGCTCTGATATTATTGATATTTCTGAATTTTTAGGTGGAAAAGTTTTAAAAAATATTATTGGAATTATTTTCATTGTATATTTTCTTGTCACTACTAGTATTTTACTTAGAAATTTCGCTGAAAGTTTAAGAATTATTCATTATCCAATGACAAATATTATCTTTATTTTATTTTTGTTTATTATTGCTTTATGTTCTGCAAATAGACTTGCTTTTAATGCTTCTTTAAAAACGAATTTATTAATTATTCCTTTTGTGTTAGTAAGCATGGTATTTTTGTTTTTTGCTAATATGAATAAATTTATTCCAGAAAGAATTTTCCCTATCTTTGGTGATGGTTTAATTAGTACTTTCGTTTTGGGAATTGGGAACTTATCTTCTTTTGCAGGAATTGCCTTTTTATATTTTCTTCCTCCATATTTGAAAAATCCAGAAAAATTGAAAAAAATAGCTGTCATTTCTACTGGAATATCTGCTATATATTTAATTTTGTGCGTTTCAACACTTTTATTTATGTTTTCATTTTTTATTACCACAAATGAAATTACGCCACTTTATAATGCAACCAGATATATCGAATTTGGAAACTTCTTTCAAAGGCTAGAATCTGCATTTTTATTAATATGGACTTTAGCTTTTGCGTGTTATTTAAGTATTGTTACTAAATTTTGTATGAGCATTTTTCAGAAATTAACAAACATTGAAACTAAAAAACCACTTATTGATATTTTTGGACTTCTCATTTTAGCAATTGCTTTAGTTCCTAAAGATTATTCAATTTCTAGTAATTTTGAAACTGAAATTTATCCTTATTTAGTACTTGGAATTGTATTTTTCTTATCACTTAGTATATTAATTTTAGCTAATTTACAAAAGCGAAAACAGAAAAAATCTGTATAATTTTAGATTGGAGGTGTTATTTTGAGACATTTAATTCGAAATCTATTTATCCTGATTTTAATCATTATATTTATTATGGCATTTTCTAGTTCTTATCTATCTCTTAGTATAGATAATCTTGCATATGTTCTTGCTATTGGTATTGATAAAGCAGACAATGATAATTTACAAGTAACTTTTCAATTTTCTACCACGACACAAGCGACTGAATCTGGTACTTCCGAAAAAGCACCTTCTGTTGTAAATTCAGTTAAAGCCGCTTCTATTAGTTCTGCTATAAACTTGTTAAATGGTTATATGGGAAAACAATTAAATCTTTCTCATTGTAAAGTCATAATCTTTTCAGAAGAACTTGCATTAGATGGTATCTCAGAAGAAGTTTATACTTTAATAAATGATACTCAAGTAAGACCTTCTGCAAATATCGTTATTAGTAAATGCCCTGCTAAGGATTATATTGAGCAAACTTCACCTGAGCTTGAAAACTTAATTTCTAAATATTATGAGATTTTTACAAATTCTAGCAGATACACAGGATTTACTGCCGATTCTACTATTGGAAAATTTTTTAATAACTTAATTTGTAAGACTTATCAGCCAACTGCTATTTTAGGTGGTCTTACTTTAAACAATTTAGATGAAGAGTCTAATTTAGATTACCATGAAAATAATAGTATTAAATCAAATGATGCTCCTATACAAGGTGAAAATGGAACAGAAAATATTGGTATGGCTGCTTTTTTTAGAGATAAAATAGTAGGAGAATTAACAGCTTTAGAAAGTATTGCTTATTTAACTTTAGAAAATGATATTAATAGATTTTTAATTTCTATTCCAGATCCTAAAAATACAGGCCGCTTTTTAGACATTTATTTGTCTCATAACAAATCTCCTAAAGTTAAAATTGATACTTCTACCTCTTCTCCTTTTATACAAGTAGAACTTAATTTTTCTGGGCAAATATACTCTATGTCAGATAATAGCGAATATTTAAATACAGATATTTTAAATGAAATATCTGAAAACTGTAATCAATATTTAAAAACTCTTTTTTCAAATTATTTATATAAAACTTCTAAGGAATTCAAATCTGATATTAATGGACTTGGAAAATATGCTTTAAAAAATTTCTTTAGAACAGAAGAATTTGATAATTATGATTGGCACACAAATTATAAAAATGCTTTTTTTGATGTAAAAATAAATACAACTGTTAAATCTGGTATGTTAATCACTGACACTTAAAATTTCGTAAGGAGGGAATATTTTGCCAAATTTTGTATATCATATTTTATTTTTGATTATTAGTATTTATATTTTACTAAAAGTAACTGGATATGCATTATATGAAATAAATAACATAAAAAATAAATCTGGTGGTATAGTAATAATTACTTTTTCTATTTTTGTAGTTATTTTTTCTAATGTGATGGTTTGGTTAAATTAAGTATATATAAAAATTCCAGTAATTTTTACTGGAATTTTTATTATATTTATAATTTTCAATGTTATTTTATTAATTCAAAATCGATTTGCCTTAATAATTTACTTGCATTTTTAACTTTTATTTTTACTTTATCACCTATTTTATAGGTTTTATTAGTTTTTTCTCCAATTAGCCTTTTTCTATCTTCATCATAAATAAAATATTCGTCTCCTAAATCTTCAAATCTTATTAACCCCTCTACTGTATTTTTTAGCTCAACAAAAACTCCAAATGAAGTTACAGAAGATATAATTCCTTCGTATTCTTCTCCTATTTTGCTTTCCATATATTCAGCTTTTTTAATATCCTCTGCTTCTCTTTCTACTTTTGTTGCAATTTTTTCTCTTTCAGAAGATTGTTTCGCTCTTTCTTCTGCCTGAGTTTTATGCTCATTTATCCAGTTTTCATTTACATTATAATTTTCTTTTAAATATTTTGATATAACTCTATGTATAAATAAATCTGGATATCTTCTAATTGGAGAGGTAAAATGGCAGTAGTATTTACTAGCAATTCCAAAGTGTCCTTTGTTTTCTGCTTCGTATCTTGCAACTTTCAAAGTTCTTAATATTAAGTTAGATACTACTTTTTCTTCTTCTTTTCCTTTTACATCTTCTAAAATTTTTGCAAATTCTTTTGGATAAATATTATCTTGATTTGTTTTTATTTTTAATCCAAAGTTAAATAGAAATTTATTCAATTCTTGGATTTTTTCTTGGTCAGGATCTTCGTGGACACGATAAATAAATGGTGCTTCTAGCCAAAAAAATCTTTCTGCTATTGTTTCGTTTGCTGTAAGCATAAATTGTTCAATAATTTCATGACTAAAGCTTGTTTCATATTTTGAAATATTAGTTACTTTTCCATCTATATCTAAGTCAATTTTACTTTCTGGAATTTCTAGATTTAAATATCCTTGTTCCATTCTTTTGTTTTTTAGAATATGAGCTAATTCTTCCATTAGTTTAAAATTTTCAATATAATCAGCATATTTTTTTATTATTTTTTCATTAGAATTATCTATAATGGCTTGTACATCGGTATAGCTCATCCTTTTAGTTACTTTAATAATTCCTTTTACAATTTCAGAAGATTTAACTTCACCTTTTGAATCAATTTCCATTATACAAGATAATGTAAAACGATCTTCCCCTTCGTTTAAGCTACAAATTCCATTAGATAATTCTCTTGGAAGCATAGGAATAACTCTTCCTAACATATAAATACTTGTTCCTCTAATTAATGCCTCATTGTCTAATAAGCTATTTTCTCTTACATAGTAACTTACATCTGCTATATGTACTTCTAGTTTATAATTTCCATTTGTTAATTTTTCTACTCTTACTGCATCATCTAAATCCTTTGCATCTTCTCCATCTATTGTAAAAATTTCTTTATCTCTAAAGTCTACTCTTTGTTCAACTTCTTTTTCATCTAATTTTTTATTTTGCTTTTTTGCTTCTTCTATAACATTGTCTGGAAATACAGAAGGTAAATTATATTCTTTAATTAATGATAGCATATCTACTCCAGCTTCATTTACATTTCCCAATACTTCTATTATTTTTCCTTCTGCTTTTTTCCCGTTTTCTGGATATTTTATAATTTTTACTAATACCTTATGGCTATTTCTTGCTTTTCCCATATTTTTTTTAGAAATAAAAATATCTGTTCCAAAATTTTTATCATCTGGTACAACAAATCCAAAGTTTTTACTATTTTGAAAAATTCCAACTACAGTATCTTTTTCGTGCTTTAAAATTTTTACTACTCTTGCTTCTGCACTTTTAACTTTATTTGCTTCTTCTAAAATTTCAATTAGAACTCTATCTCCATTTAAAGCATTTAAAGAATTTTCTTTTGATATATAAATTTCATCTTCTTTACCTTCTAGCTTGACAAAACCAAAGCCTTTTTGATTTTTCTTATAAATACCATCATAATATGTTTTGTCTACTAATCGATATTTGCTTTTCCTGTTTTTCTGTATTTTAAAATCTAGTTCTAATTTGCCAAGTAGTTCTATAAAGTCTCCATATTCGTTTTTTGGTACTCGCATTATCATTGCTATTTCTTTTGCCTTCATTGGTATGTAATTTTCGTCTTTCATAAGTTCTAAAATTTTCTGTTCTTGTTCTTCCATCTATTTATCAATTTTCCTTTCTATTATTTTTTATTATATAAACAAAAAAGGCACAGATTTATTATAAAAACTGCTCCTTTTATTACTTCTATTTTGCCATATATAAAATACCTAATGCTATTGTTAATATTGCAAATATAACTGCTAATATTATTGTCCATCTTTTTTGTTTTCCTTCTTTGGTTCTTCCTTTATTTTTCTCATAAAAATTATTTGTTGATGAACCTGTTATTGTAGATGATAAGCCTTCATCTTCTTTTGATTGTATTAGTGTTAGTACTATTAAGGCGATAGCTACAATAAAGTAGATTACTATTAATATTCCTTTTGCTATTTCCATTTATTTTCCTCCCTGCAGTTTATGCTTTTTCATTTTACTTGAATATTGTAACACAATTTTTTATAAATTGCAAATATTTTTGGAAATTTATTCTATAACATCCTAAATTCTCTCTTTTTTATTATAATTATTACTTCTTATGCTTTACTTTAAAATACACCAAGTGCCATTTGGCTCTGGAAAATCTTCAAATGTCATTTGTTTTTTAGTAATTGGATGTTCAATTGAAAGTTTATATGCCCATAAGGCAATTTGTTTGCCTTGACCTCTTTTTCCATACTTTTGGTCGCCAAAAATACTATGACCAAAATTTGATAATTGAACTCTTATTTGATGATGTCTTCCTGTATGTAAATTAATCTCTAATAAACTTAAGTTTTTTACTTCATTATATTTTAATACTTTGTAATCAAGTTTCGCAAATTTGGCATTTTTCTTATCTTTATTTACTACTTTACTAGCATTATTTCTCTCATCTTTATATAAATAATCTTCTAAAATTCCTTCTTTTGGTTCTACTTTTCCATCTACTACTGCTAAATATTTCTTTTCAAAAATTTTCTTTCTCACCTGATTACTTAATCTGGAAGCTGCTTTAGAAGTCTTTGCAAATACCATTATTCCACCTACTGGTCTGTCTAATCTATGGACCAACCCTAAATATACATTTCCTGGTTTTTTATATTTTTCTTTTATATATTCTTTTACAATTGTTAACATATCTATATCTTCTGTTTTATCTGCTTGTGATGGAATGTTAGGCTTTTTTTCTACTACGATTATGTGATTGTCTTCATATAATATTTTTAAATCTTGCATTTATTTCTCCTTACTTTCCCATCTTCCATAAATTCCACAAGGTAATATAAGATTTGATTCTTCCATTGGCAAACCTATTTCTCCACAATCTAATTTCCCCTTATACTTTTTATCTATTGTAACTCTTAAAATATTTTGTAAAACTGTACTTGATATTCCTGTTGTATATGAATTTATTAAAAAGAATAATGGATTATCAGATAATACTTTTGAGCACAAATCTACTAGATCATAAATGTTTTCTTCAAATTGCCATACTTCTCCTTTTGCACCTCTTCCATAAGATGGTGGGTCCATAATAATGGCATCATATTTATTTCCTCTTCTGATTTCACGGTTTACAAATTTTACAACATCATCTACTATAAATCGAACTGGTTTGCTTTCTAGTCCAGATGATATTACATTTTCTTTTGCCCAAGTTGTCATACCTTTTGAACTATCTACGTGGCATACTGATGCTCCAGCATATAAACAGCTAACAGTTGCTCCTCCAGTATAGGCAAATAAATTTAATACTTTTATTTCTCTTTTTGCTGACTTTATTTTATTTATCATCCAATCCCAATTAACTGCTTGTTCTGGAAAAAGTCCTGTATGCTTAAATCCCATTGGTTTGATATTAAATGTTAAATTTTTATAATGTACTTGCCAATTTTTTGGCATTTGCTTTTTGAATTCCCACGAACCACCACCAGTTTTGCTTCTATGGTAAGTTGCATTTACTTGTTTCCATTTATTTGGAAAACTTTTATCTTTCCAAATTATTTGTGGATCTGGCCTTATTAAAGTTATATCTCCCCATTTTTCTAATTTTTCTCCATTTGCCATGTCAAGTATTTTATATTCTTTCCATTCATTTGCTACTTTCATTAAAAAATACTATTCCTTTCCTTAGAATAGTATTATTTTACCATATTTTTCTATTGTTTTCAATATTTACTTATATTCCTTGTAAAATTTTCATAAAGTTATAAATCATAATAATATTGATTGTAGAAAATATTAAAAATGCTAAAACTACAGTCGTAATTAATTTATGTGTTTTTATTTTTTCATAAATTCTGCTTGTCCACGCTTCCTTTTTTATTTGAAGCCTATTTAATTTCGTATTATACCTAATTTTAAAAAATTCATCTTTTGCGTATTCCATTTTTATTCCCCCTTTATATTATATATATGCATAACATTTGAAAATATTACTAATTTGTGTTATAATATTTACGTTACTTGTAAACGGGGTATAGTCCCTTGCATTTTTTCAAAGGAGGTATTCCTATGAAAAAAGTTATAGTATCAACTGTGTTTACTGCAATTGTTATTGCAATTGTAAACTACCTTTTTTGCGTTCGACCTATTCAGAAAGACTTGTATGAGCGTTATGGTGCTATGCAGTTCTTAGCTGATATAAGAAGACTGCAAAAAAATCGTAAACACATAAAGGTTGAGAGGAATTAATTCCTCTCAACCTTTATTTTTCTAAAATCTTTTTAGCAATTTCTTTGCTTATTCCCTTTACTTGCATTAATTGTTCTAAGTTTGCTTCTTTTATTTTTTCTACACTTCCAAAGTGTTTCAATAGTGCTTTCTTCTTTGCTTCTCCAATCCCTTTAATTTCATCTAATTCTGATTTAGTTATTTGTTTGTCTCTCAGTTTTCTATGATAAGTAATTGCTGTATTATGTACTGTATCTTGGAATTTAGTAATTAAGTTCATTAAGTTTTGTGATAATTTTATTTCTTTTCTATTTTCGTCTATTAATGCTTTTGTTTGGTGTTTATCATTTTTAACCATTCCAAATACTGGTATGTCTAAATTTTTATCAACTTTTTCAATTGCTTTTCTAATTGCTCTTATTTGTGTAATTCCTCCATCTGCAAAAATAACATCTGGAAGTTTGCCAAAGCCACCATTTGGATTTTCTATAGAATGTTTTAATCTTCTTGTAATTACTTCTTCTGTACATCTTGGGTCATCTTGCGTAAATACTGTTTTTATTTTAAACCTTCTTGATAAGTTCTTTTTTATTTCTCCATCTTGCATTACGCACATTCCTGCCACCATATATTCTCCAGAAATATTAGATATATCAAATGTTTCAATCTTTCTCGGTAATTTTTTTAACTGTAATACCTGCTTTAATTCAAGTAGATTTTCGTTTTTGTCTTTTTCTTTGTTTTCTAAAGTTACTTTACTGTTCATTTCTGCCATTTCAACAAATCGTAACTTTTCACCTTTTTTAGGAGTTTTTATTTCCACTTTTCTTCCCAAACTTGTTGATAACCATTCTTCAATTGCTTTTTTATCTTCTATTTCTTCTCTTATCATAATTTTATTTGGAATATTAGGATTTTCAAGATAATATTGTTTTATAAATCCAGATAAAATTTCCTTATTATCCATATCTTTTAAGTCACTATAAAAATAGTGCTCTCTTCCTATCATTTTACTTCCTCTAACAAAGAAAATTTCAATGCACACTTGTAGTTCTGATTTTGCAATTCCAATAACATCAATGCTATTTTCAGATAAATTGGATACCTTTTGTCTTTCTGATACTCTTTTAATTGCTTGGATTTTATCTCTAATATATGCAGGTTTTTCATAGTCTAATTTTAGTGATGCCTCTTCCATCTGTTTTTCTAATTCTTTTACTACTTTTTCTATTTTTCCATCTAACAAGTCTATAATTTCATCAATTTGCTCTCTATATTCTTCTTTTGTTACATATCCCATACAGGGTGCTAAGCACTTATTAATATGGTAATTTAAGCATGGCCTTGTTCTTTCTTTTAAAGTTTTGCATTGGCGAATTTTATATTTTTCTTTAATAAATGTTACCATTTCTTTAGCTGCACCAGGATTAGCATAAGGTCCAAAATATTTGGACCCATCTTTTATAATTCGCCTTGTAATAAATACACCTGGATAATCTTGTGATAAATCAATTTTAATATAAGGATAAGTTTTATCATCTTTTAATAAGACATTAAATTTTGGTCTGTTCTTTTTAATTAAATTACATTCCAAAATTAATGCCTCTGCTTCATTATCTACAACTATATATTCAAAATGGTCTATTAAACTTACCATTTTTTCAATTCTTGCTGTCTTATTGTTTTTTCTAAAATATTGCCTAACTCTATTTTTTAAAGAAATTGCTTTCCCTACATATATGATATTATCATTTTTATCTTTCATAACATATACACCTGGTTTGTTAGGCAATTTTTTTAGCTCTTCTTCGATATTAAACATATATGCTCCTTTTATTCAATATAACCTATATATGGAAGATTTCTGTATTTTTCATTATAGTCTAATCCATAGCCTACTACAAATTTATCTTCAATTTCAAACCCTATATAATCTACTTTAATATCTACTTCTCTTCTTGCTGGTTTTGATAGCATTGTAACTATTTTTATACTATTAGGAGATTTTTGTTTTAGATATTGTACTACATTTGATAGTGTTCTTCCTGTGTCAATAATATCTTCAACAATAATAACATCTTTTCCTTCAATTGAATCTCTGATATCTTTATTAATTCTTATATTTCCTGTGCTTTCTTTTCCTTTATAGCTAGACACATCCATAAAATCAAGTCCTACATCATTTGAAATATTTTCTGCAAGTTCAGCTAAAAACATAACAGAACCTTTTAATAGTCCAATTAAAACAATTTCTTTTCCTTCATAATCTTTTTCAATTTGCTTTCCTAATTCTCTAATTCTTTCATCTAATGTATGTTTATCAATTAATACTTTAATATCATTCATTATATTATTTCTCCTTTTTTATTAATGTCTAAAATGTCTCATTTTTGTAAATATCATTGCAATTCCATATTCATTGCATTTATCAATTGAATCTTGATCTTTTATTGATCCTCCTGGTTGTATTACTGCTTTAATTCCTGCTTTGTGTGCTTCTTCTACACAATCTGAAAATGGGAAAAATGCATCTGATGCTAATACTGCACCTTCTGTTATTCCTTTTTCAATTAATTCTTCACTATGCTCGATTGCTTGTTTTGTTGCCCAAATTCTATTTACTTGACCTGGACCTATACCGATTGATTGTTTATTTTTTCCTAGTGCAATTCCATTTGATTTAACATATTTTACTATTTTCCAAGTAAATAATAAGTCCTCCATTTGTTCTTTGCTTGGCTTAACATCTGTTACTACTTCATATTCATCTAATAACTTAGAATCAATTGTTTGAACAATTGCTCCTCCATTTATTTTCTTAATATCATATGCTGTTTCTTTTTGTTTTACTTTGATTTCTGGAAGTTCTAATATTCTAACATTTTTCTTTGCTTTTAATATTTCTAATGCTTCTTTTTCATAAGATGGTGCTACAATTACCTCTAAAAAGATTTCACTCATTTCTTCTGCCATTTTTACATTTACTTCTTCATTTGCTACAACAATTCCACCAAAGATAGATGTTTTGTCTGCTGAAAATGCTTTTTTCCACGCTTCATAAATATTATTACTACTTCCTACTCCACATGGATTACCATGTTTACAAGCAACAACTGTTGGCTCATCAAATTCTTTCAATAGTTCTAAAGCTCCATTTGTATCATTAATATTATTGAATGATAATTCTTTTCCATTTAGTTGTTTTGCTGTTGTCAATGATCCTTCACATTTTCCAACTTCTTTATATAAAGCTGCTTTTTGATGTGGGTTTTCACCATAACGCATTTCTTGAACTTTTTCATATGTTAATGTTAATTTTTCTGGCATACTTTCATCTTTTCTTTGTTCTTTTATATAGTTTGCTATCATAGCATCATAATTTGCTGTATGTTCAAATACTGCTTGCATTAATTTAAATTTTGTATCTTTTGAAACTTGTCCATTTTCTTCTAATTCTTTTAAAACAACTTCATAGTCTTCTGGATTTGTAATTACTGTAACATCTTGATAATTTTTAGCAGCACTACGAAGCATTGTTGGTCCTCCAATATCAATATTTTCTATTGATTCTTCTAATGTTACTCCTTCTTTTAAAATTGTTTGTTTAAATGGATATAAATTTACTACTACAAAGTCAATTGTGTCTATTTTTAAATCTTCTAGTTGTTTCATATGTTCTTGTTTATCTCTTCTTGCTAAAATTCCTGCATGAACTACTGGATGAAGTGTTTTTACTCTTCCATCTAAGCATTCTGGAAAACCAGTTAATTCTGATATTTCCATTACTTTAACTCCTTCTTCTTTTAGCTTTTTGTAAGTTCCTCCTGTTGATATAATTTCTACTCCTTGTTTTTCTAATCTTTTAGCAAATTCAACAATTCCTGTTTTGTCTGATACACTGATTAATGCTTTCATATTTAACCTCCTAAAATTTATTTAACTATGACATTATCATACTATATTTGGTTTTTTTTTTCAATATTTTTTATATATAAAGGTTCATAATATCAATTTTTTATTTATTTAAATACTTTTCTGCTCTTAAAAGTGCAATTGTTGAATTAGCATCCCAAATTCTTGTGTCAAAACCATCTTTAACAATATTAATCGCTTCTGAAAATGGTATTAATACATTTTCAATTACTTCCCCTTCTTCTGTTTGTAATTCCATAGTTTGATTAGCATTTTCTGCTAAATATAAATGTGCAATGCTAGTACAGTATGCTGGATCTGGCATATATAGTCCTAAATCTGTCCATTTACATTTATTTGGATCTACTCCAGCTTCTTCTCTTAATTCGTCCATTGCAGCCAATTTATCATCTCCGTGATGTCTTTCATCTACATTACCTGCTATAACTTCTAATGAAAACCTTTCAATTCCAGCTCTAGGTTGTTTAACCATTATAACTTTATTATCATCTGTAATAGCTACTACTGCTACCCAATTTTTTCTTTGTGCAACTTCTCTTTGTATTATTGTTCCATCTGGTAGTTGCATATGTACTACATTAACATTAATCCATCCAGAATATACTCTCTCTTTTTTTTGAATTTTAACGTTTTCCATATTTTTACCTTCTTCCTAGTTATAATTTAATTATAATATACTATTTTTATTGATTTTTTTCAACAATAATTTTTTCGAATAAATCTTGACAAATTTGGAAATACTGTGTAAAATAATTATTAAAATAAAAAATTGTTTACGTTTGTACAATGAAAGCATTTTAGAGATAACTTAAAAGAGAATAAGGGTCATTGGCTGTAAGCCCTTTAAGGTCAACCTAAATTTGTGAAACACATTGGAGTAATTTTAATAAAGTGGAAAGTCGTTTTGATTTTCAAGCTGGGTGGCACCGCGGAAAAGTTTATTTCGTCCCTGCATTAAAATGCATGGACGTTTTTGTTTTGTTTCATGCACAAATTTAAAGGAGGTTTTTAAAATGAATGAATATCGAACTTGTACTTGTAACGATATCAGTTTATCTAAAGTTGGTCAAAAAGTTAGAATTGCTGGGTTTGTGCAAACAATTCGTGATTTCGGTGGGCTTGTTTTTTTAGATATTAGAGATATGTATGGAATAACACAAGTTGTTACTTCAAGTGAAGAAAAGGATGTAGATTTTGCATCTCATATTCCTTTAGAATCATGTGTTAGTGTTTATGGTGAAATTAAAAAAAGAGATAAAGAAACTATTAATCCTAAAATTAAAACTGGATTGGTAGAAATTCGTATTGAGGATATAACAATTTTAAATAAAAGGACAAAAAATTTACCTTTTGAAATAAATACTAATTATGATGTACGTGAAGATTTAAGACTTCAATATCGTTTTCTTGATTTAAGAAACGACAAATTAAAAAACAATTTAATATTAAGGGCTAAGGTGATTCAATTTTTAAGAGCTCAAATGATTGAACAAGGCTTCTTAGAAGTTCAAACTCCTATTTTAACCAGTTCATCTCCAGAAGGTGCTAGAGATTATTTAGTCCCAAGTAGATTACATCCTGGTAAGTTCTATGCTTTACCTCAAGCTCCACAACAATTTAAGCAATTACTTATGGTATCTGGTATTGACAAATATTTTCAAATTGCTCCTTGTTTTCGTGATGAAGATGCAAGAGCAGATAGAGCACCAGGTGAATTTTATCAATTAGATATGGAAATGTCTTATAGCACACAAGAGGATGTTTTTGCAGCTATTGAACCTGTTATGTATAATACATTTAAAAAATTTTCTAATAAAAAAATCGTGGAATATCCTTTCCCAAGAATTCCTTATAAGCAATCTATGTTAAAATATGGAACAGATAAGCCTGATTTAAGAAATCCTTTAGTTATTATTGATTTATCTGATTTCTTTAAAAAATGTACTTTTAAACCTTTTATTGATAAAACCGTTCGTGCAATACGCGTAAAAGGACATCTTTCTAAGGGATTTCACGAGAAAATGCTTGATTATGCATTAAGTATTGGAATGGCTGGACTTCGGATATTTAGAAGTACAAGAAGATTTAGGTTTTAAAGGTCCAATTGATAAATTTATTCCTAATGATTTAAAACAAGAATTGTTAAAATTAGCAGAATTAGAAAGAGATGACACTATTTTCTTTATTGCAGATAATGAAAAAAGAGCAACAGAACTTTCTGGTCAAATACGTTCAGAACTTGGAAAAAGATTAGACTTAATAGATGAAAATACTTTCTATTTTGCTTGGATTATAGATTTCCCAATGTTTGAAGAAGATGAAAACGGAAATCTTGCATTTAGTCATAACCCTTTTTCTATGCCACAAGGTGGTTTAGAAGCATTAAATAGTCAAAATCCATTAGATATACTTGCTTATCAATATGATATTGTTTGCAACGGAATTGAACTTTCTTCTGGTGCTGTTAGAAATCATAATATTGAAATTATGCTTAAAGCTTTTACTATGGCAGGTTATACAGAAGAAGAAGTTAAGACTAAATTTGGAGCTTTATATACTGCTTTTCAATTTGGTGCTCCACCTCATAGTGGTATTGCACCTGGAATTGATCGTATGCTTATGCTTCTAACTAATTCTGATAGTATAAGAGAAGTTATTGCATTTCCATTAAACAGTAAGGCTCAAGACTTAATGATGGGTGCACCAAGTAATGTAAAACGTGAACAATTAAGAGATATTCACATTCAGCTTGATTTAAAACATTAAATAAAGCGAGTATTACTTTAAAATTAAGTAGTACTCGTATTTTTTATTATTTTTTTTTCTTTCTATTCTCTTCAAATTCTTCCCAAGATTTACTAAATTCGTGATTAGCAAACATTTCTTTTAAACCTGTAATTTGCTTTAATCTAACAATTTCGTCTAATTCCATTCCTAAATGTTTTGATATTTCCTTTTCTGTCCAACCTTTTTCAGTTAAAGTTAGTACAATATGTGACATATCTGCAATTTGATGTGTTCCCCTTGCTCTATTATGCCTAATAGTACTTGCCATACGATTTTCTAAATCTTTATTTATCGTAACAATTGGTATTTGTTTTAAGTTAAAATATTCTTTTGCACATCTATAGCGGTGAAATCCATCAACTACAATATACATATCTCTATCTTTATCATAATATGTTACAATTGGTTGAGTATATCCGTCTTCCTCAATTGAATGTTTTAATAGTTGCATTTCAGGTGGTGCTACTTTGTTAGGGTTATAATCATTTGCTTCTACCTTATCTATGTCTACCATTTTTACATTTAAAACTGGAAATTCTATTTCTTTCATTTATTATTTCGATCCTTTCTAACTCTTATGCTATTGTTTCTTTAGTTTCCATATAAACTATTACAAAATTTTTATATGATGATCCTTCACCTATTTTTAATCCGCATTTTTCATAAACATCTATATAATTTTTTGTTACTGTACTATATGTTATTTCATTTTCTTGTAGTATTTTTTTTAATAATTTTTCTAAATATATATTTTTTGTGCAATAAATATTTTTTATTACATTTTTATTTAAAGAAACAAAAGCCACAACTTTATTTTCTTCTATATACATATACCACTCTTTATTATCATCATCATAGATTCTATCATTAAGTTGTTTCTCAATTAATCTTGAGCCAAAAAATTTTCCCATATATTGATAAAATTCTTTATCTTGGTTTGTCATTTTTACAATCATATTGATTTCCTCCTAGCTATAATTTTCTTTAATTATTTTTTGTAATGTCTTATCATCTGTTCTTGTTTTTTCGTTTAATAAATTATCCCATTTATGAATTAACTCTTTTAATTGCTCATCATCATTTTTAGTCTGTGCAAAAGATAGTCTTCTTAAATAAAAATCATTTTTTTCAATTGCTCTTGCTATTCTTCTCCAAGAGATAACTTTTTTTTGATTTTCTAGTTTATGATCAGCAAAGTCTGGGATGTTTTTTATATCTACTCCATATTTATTCTTGTGCCAAATCATAAATTTTTTTATCTTTCGGTAATAATGTAACATTAAATCTTTATTATATATTCCTATACTTTCTAATAAAAAAACTGTATATTCTTGCCAAGACATAAATTCTGGTTTACAAGATTTTATATTTCCAAGTGCTGTTGACTTGCAATAAATGTTTCCAAAGTTAACTCCGATTTACTCTATTTAATATTTTACTCCAAGTATCGTACTCTAAGGCTTTAAATTGATTTAGTCCATTTCTTTGATCATCACCATATGGCTGGCATAGTCTTTGTTCATAAATACTTAAACCATTTTTATACATTAATTCATAAATGTAATTAAATTTAAAATCTAGTTGACTTACTGCTCCCCATATATCTTCTGCCTTCCAGTCATAAAGCGGATAAAAATTATATACATTAATATGTCTTTCATTATATTTTATTTTTGTTGTCCAATTGTATCCTTTAAAAGTAAGTTTATGATCTTGAAATGCAATTGTCCTAAATCGGTTTAAACTCTCATCTGTTCTTATTCCTATCCCACAGGCTACTTTATCTTTATATTTTTTTAAATACCAATCAGCAAATTGAACAATAAATTCTTCAAATTCTTCTCCTTTTTTAAACCATTCAAATGGACAATTATGGATATTAATACTATCTTCTGGTAGATTTCGAATCCATAAATGCTTACTTTCTTCTTCCCAGCAAATCCATTTTGGCTGTAATACAGAAACTGCATTTCTTAATGCCATTGGTAATGCAATATGATAAAAGTCTCTTATTTGAGATAGTTTTTTTATCTCTTCTACGTGTTCTATTGTATAACGATATTGTGCTTCTAAGTCGATATATAGTATATCAAATTTTTTGTTCATTTTTTTTGCTACTTCATTTGCTAGTTGCACCATTACAGAACTGTCTTTTCCCCCACTAAAACTAAAATATATATTTTCAAAATTTTCAAATATAATTTGTAATCTTTCTCTTGCAGCTTCTAATACATTTTTTTCTAAATATTTTTTTGGCATATGTATTTTTCCTCTTTTCTCTAATACAAATTATAACATTTTTCAAATATACTGTAAAGTTTTATTAAAAAAGAGACTATTTAAAAATAGTCTCTTATATGAATTCATATATTTATATTCTTATATAAACATCTTATTTTTTGTTTACTAAATCTTTTAATGCTTTACCAGCTTTGAATACTGGAGCTTTAGATGCAGGTATTTTGATTTCTTCCTTAGTTTGTGGGTTTCTACCTTTTCTAGCTGCTCTTTTTCTTACTTCAAAAGATCCAAATCCAACTAATTGAACTTTCTCTCCTTTTTTTAATGAGTTTGTTACTACTTCTACAAATGCATTTACTGATTCTTCAGCTGCTTTTTTTGTAGATCCAGTTTTTGCAGCCATTGCTGCGATTAATTCAGCTTTGTTCATTTAAATTACCTCCTATAAGATTTAAAGTTTTATGTACTTTATTGCTTGAACAACTGCAATAATGTACTTCTATTTAGTTTTATTCGCCAAAAATACTGAAAATCCTTCTTTTTTTTACTTTTTTTCATAAATTTTTAGTTTTTCCAATACTTTGTAGATTTTATTTCCTCCTGGTAACATTTCAATTTCTTCTTTTGATAAAACCTTTAAAGCTATAATTGCCAATGTATATACGATAATTGCAATCACAATTGATACTATTGTTGCCAATTTTTCAGTAATTATTCCAGATAAAATTGTATAACTAAAATATGAACATATTCCCATCATAGTTACCGCAAAAATTGGCTTTATAACAAATTTTGGGAAAGTTAAATTTAGTTTTATTGTTTTTCTTAAAACTGTTATAGCAATCGTAAAAGCTACCATATGACAAGCAACTGAAGCTATAGCCGCTCCGGTGCACTCCTATTTGTGGTATAGGAACCAAAATTAAATTTAAAATAAGTTTTACTATTACACCGGCATCCCATTGATATTGTAGGTACTATTAATTTTCCATATCCTTGCAGTGCTCCATTTATTGTTTGATCCATCATAACAAATACAATTTCAAATGCACTAATTTGTAATACTGATGCTCCAGCTGCTGCATTTGGAAATAGCAAATTTAAGATGGGTCCTGCAAAAATGCACATTCCTACTGCACAAGGAATTCCTATTAGCATTGATATTAACAAAGAAAATGATGTCTTTTCTTTAATTTCTCTATAATCTTTTCTTGCTTTAGCTGCTGAAATTGCAGGTACTAAAGCTGTTGCAAATGCTACGTTAATTGACATTGGCAGAGTAATTAAAGTATCTACTTTTCCACTTAAGATACCATATTGACTGAGTGCCATTTCTTCTGACATAAAATTTTTTAAACTTCTTACAACTGTGAATGAGTCTATATTTTTATTAATTGAAGACATTATTGCAGTTAATGCAATTGGAATAGATACAATTAATATTTTTTTGATTATTGTTTTTACTCTTTCATATTTATAATTTACTGTTTGTTTTATTTCATTTGCGATTTCTTTTGTCCTAGCTTTATAGTATAAATACAAATATCCGAATCCTGCAAATGTTGCAAGTGTAGTTGCAAGCGTTGCCCCTCCTGCCATCCAACTAGTTGATACATTTGAAATTATAGCTATTATTTCTACTAATATAATTGTAAGTGTTGTTTTAAATACTTGCTCTATTGTTTGAGATCTTGCTGTAGCTGTAATATTTTGCCTAGCATTAAAATATCCTCTCATAACAGATGATATAGCTACAAAGAATATTGCAGGTGATAAAGCAACTAATGTCATTTCTGCATCTGGTATTTGTAACCAGTATGTTGCAATCATATGTGCCCCTAAAAATAACATTAAGCTTCCAATTAAACCAATTATTGCAAAAGTTGCAAAGGCAATTTTAAAAATTCTATGTCCACCTTTATGGTCTCCTACTGCAATTCTTTCTGATACTAATTTGGATATCGCATTTGGTACACCTATTGATGATATTGTAAGTAACATTGCATAAATTTGGTATCCTGCTGCAACAATTCCATTTCCTTTATCTCCAAATCCTTCTCTATTTGTTAAATATAAAACATATACTAGACCTAATATTTTTATTAATACTTGTGAAAATATTAAAGTTATGACCCCTTGCATAAAGGTCTCTTTTTTACGCATTATATCACTCCTTGCAATTTATTTCTCCCTATTTTATTTTACTTCTATATTATAAATTTAATTACTAAATTATTCAATACTTTTAAAAGATTTAATAAAATAAAAAGCTTTTAATTATTATCTTTGAAATAACTGTATAAAATTAAATCAAAAATATAATAATTAAAAACCTTTATTTTAGTTATTTTATAAATTTGCATCAATATTTGGCAATAATTGTTTTTTTCTAGATACAACACCTTCTAAAAATGCTTTGTCATTTTCTAAGTTTTTTCCAAATGCTTGCTTTATGACATCTTTTTTATTTCCGAAGTGCTATAATTTCTGAATTACTATTTAAAATATCTGTTATTGCAAATACAAATAAATCTAATTCTTTTTTAGCAATTTCTTTTTCAATTGCTTCTTTTAATTCGTTTTCTCTTTTTAATACATCTTCAATTGATACAGTATTTACTTGTGCAATAACATATTTTGTGCTATCTTTACTCATATTTTTAGCATCTAAGTTAATTAATTGTTCTGGAGTAAAGTCATTTAAATCTGTTCCTGCTTTTAACATATCTAATCCATAACTATTTACATCTATTCCTGCTATTTTAGATAATTCTTCACAAGCTTTTTTATCTTCTTTGGTGCAAGTTGGTGATTTAAATAATAAAGTGTCTGAAATTATTGCAGAAAGCATTAGTATTGCTTCTTTTCTCTCTATTTTCATATTTTCTTCTTTAAATTTTTTGTAAAGAATAGTTGCTGTACACCCTACTGGTTCTGCACGATAATATAATGGATCTTTTGTTTGAAAATTAGCAATCCTATGATGATCTATTACCATTTCAATTATTGCATTTTCTATTCCATCTGCACTTTGATTAAATTCATTATGGTCTACTAAAATTACTTTTTGTTCTTCTTCAAGTTTTTCAATTAATTTTGGTGCTGGAATTTCTAAATAATTTAAAACATATTCTGTTTCTTTGTTAATATTTCCTAGCCTTACTGCTTCTACATCAAGACCTAAATTTTTACTAAATTTCTCCATTATAATACTAGAGCAGATTGAATCTGTGTCTGGATTTTTGTGTCCAAAAATTAAAACTTTATTTTCCATTTTTTTCTCCTTTTTTATGTTTTTCAAAATTATATGTTTTTTTTTATAAAATGTCAACATTTTGTTTTTCATATAATATTAATGTTTTTTCTTTTCCTTCTTTCATTTTTTCTTTTGGATTTTGAATAATTTGTTTTATTTTTTTTACATTTTCAAAGTCTGGTTCACATCCATCTGAATATGCACAAATATATTTAACATTATCTAACTTGACTTTATAAGTATTAATAAAAGCAAGAGATTCTTCTTCACCTGATATTACTCCAAATGAATTTTTTTCTTGTGGTTTATTTCTATAGTCTCTTCTTACCATAACTCTAGTTTTACTATCTTCCCAATTATATTTGTTTTGCTTACTATATACTTTTTCTATATAGTCTTCAAATTTCTTATGGTTATTAATTGTAGTAAAAACTGTATTGTAATTATCGTCTAGCAAAGTAATATGACAATCTCCTATTGAAAAAGCATATAAAAAATTGCCTTTTATAATTCCTCCCACGGCTACAGCACAATAAAAGTCTTCTTTTAAATAATCTATATTTCTATTTTTATTTATTTCCCACACTCTTTTATTTATTTCTTTAATGTTTTCTAATATTAAGTTTTCACTTATTTCTTCTTTATTTCTACATAACAATATAAAATTATCTGCAATGATTTTTGCTACTTGATATGCTCCACTAGGATTTGGATATTTTTCTACCCATTCTTTTACTTCTTCTCTATTTATTGGATATTTTGCAGGTGTCCCATCTATGTA